>CAMVBT010000303.1 GCA_947165805.1 uncultured Clostridia bacterium | reverse complement strand
TGCACACCCGCGGATCTCCGGGCGAAGGAGAATATCATCACAGTCTCAAAGCTTAATGAAGGCAGAAGGAGTTACAGCCCCGGCGTACCGTTTCTGCAAATGGTGACGGTTGACGGAAATACCGTCATTATGGCGGATGAATGTCTGCAAGAGTTTTTGCGAGGATTTGTCGGTAACGTGGAAGGACACCGTCTGTTTGAATTCGATAATCTTACAAAACTGAACGAAGAGTTGAAGCGATATGGATATCGAATTTCTCCGACGCATCATATGTTCCTGCCCTCACGCAATGTCGAGGTTAAAGATGTCTGCCGGGTAAAATGGCTTTATGGCAGCGAAATAGATCGGTTCTACGGCGACCCGAGATTTCCGAACGCTATCGCCTTTCCCGAGCCGTGTCCTGTACGCCCCGACAGGATCGTTGTCATTGCAGTCAATGGGGATATAATAATGGGTATGGCAGGCTGCTCGGAGGATGCGCCGCATTGGCAGCAGATCGGAATAGATGTTCTTCCCGAATATCGCTCAAGAGGGATCGGCTCCTACCTTGTTACGCAGCTGAAGAATAAGATCATCGAAATGGGAGATGTTCCGTTTTACGGGACTGCCGCCGCTAACATCAAGTCGCAAAATATCGCTTTAAACAGCGGCGTCAGGTCTGCATGGGTCGAGACCGAAGCAAAAAAGATCGATGAATAATAATGTTGAGATCATGTGGCTCTCCGCAGAAAAACGAAGAAAATGTATTATTGCTGTTTTTCTGAGAATAATAATACCAAAAATTATTCGCGGAGGTGATAATATGCCGAAAACAGGAGAAAAGCCCGGCGCGGGGCAGTACACCTGCAAGGAATGCGGCAAGACGCTTACGCTCGACGACGAGACGGATAAGCTCCCGCCCTGCTCCAATTGCGGAGGGACAGAGTTCAAATGATAAAACAGCCTTTGGAGATGATCCGAAGGCTGTTTTCATATATGCAGTTCATTCTTGAATTTCGCCTGTGCATCGAGACACAGTTCTATAAGCTCACGGCGGTCATTCTCCCAATTATTCAGACCGTTGATATAACGCTGTTTGTCGGAGCAGTCGATAATGAACGGCGTGTATCCGTGGCGCAGAAACTCCTTGAACATTATAAGCCTGCCGATCATGCCGTTGTTTTCGTTGAATGGGTGAATACGCTCGAAACGGTAATGAAAGTCAAGAATGTCATAGGGAGTGATCAATTCCTTGCTTTCGTACTGCTCAACAAGCTGTTCCAACTCCTTGTGAATCCGTTCGGGTGAAGTCGCTTTTCGTCTGCCGATCTTGCAGGCTATAGTTCGGAACCCATTGTATGAGCGCATATTTTTCTGATAGTTCTCTGTCATCATTCCAAGCGTGAAGTGCAGGTCTTTGATAAGATCAACGGTCAGTGGTTCGCGATAGCTTTCGATGATCTTGTCGATGCAGAGAAAGTGGTTTCCCGCTGTGATCGTGTCATCGTTGTTGATGTCAGGCAGCAGCATATTGAACTTACATTCGTCGAAGCCCTTCTGTATCTGCTTCAGGGTAACTGAACTACCGTCCAATGCCGCGGAATGATAGGTGAATTGTACCTTGACATATTCGTAAACAGCATTGGAGATGCCCGTCCTGACCGCTTCGGAAAGCGCATCTGTGATCGTGTCATTTTTCTTTTCGGAGTTCTTACGCTCGGGATGCTCGGCGATCTCGGGAAGAATCCATTTGTTGCACTTTATCCGCGCCCCGAAAACTCTCCCGTTTGCGCAGTAGTCGCGCACCCGCCGCTCCGATATGCCCCATTTTTCCGCCGCCTGCGCGACTGTGATGTAGTTCATCAAAACACCGTCCTTGTAGGTTCAAGTATAGCATTTTACATGCAAAAAGTCAACCCGTTTTGGCGTTGACTGAAAAGTACGGCGAGAATTGCGAAAGATTTCATATAAATTACAATAAACCTATTGACTATTTGTAAACAATCGTGGTATAATAATGAAAAGTAAAGTCTAAACTCGCCGCAGTTTTCAATGAGGTGGTAATATGGATATAAAACGTGACAGGTATTTGCAGCAGATAATTGATTATATGTGGGACGGGCAGGTCAAGGTCATCACGGGCATTCGTCGTTGCGGAAAGTCATATCTGATGAATGTGCTGTTCAGGAAGTATCTGATCGAACAGAACGTACCGACTGATAACATAATATCTATCGAACTTGACCTTACCAGAGATATAGAGTACCGTGATCCACTGGCGCTTGCTAAGTATGTTCGTAGCAGAGTCGAAGGAAAGAACGAGCAGTTTTATTTGTTTGTTGACGAAATACAGATGTCGGACGAGGTGAGGAATCCGTACAACCCCGACGGAAAGAAGATCACCTTTTATGATGCTCTTAACGACCTGCGGGCGCTGAACAATCTGGACATATATGTTACAGGCAGCAACTCGAAAATGCTTTCAAAGGATATTTTGACCGAATTTCGCGGACGCAGCGACGAGATACAGGTTCATCCCCTAAGTTTTTCGGAGTATTATTCGGCAGTCGGCGGTGACAAAGAGGACGCGTTCGAGGACTACGCTTTTTACGGCGGTATGCCGCTGATACTGTCGCGTCCGAATGATGAAGCAAAGTCAAAGTATCTTTTTTCGCTGTTTTCGGAGGTCTATATCAAGGACATCGTAGAACGTAAGAAGATAGAACGATCTGATATTCTCGGGAAGCTTCTCGACCTGCTGTGTTCTTCTGTCGGCTCGCTGACAAATCCGAAGAAGATTGCTGATACCATACGCTCACGGACAGGAGAGAATATATCGCAGAATACCATTTCCGCTTATATTGAGCATTTGGAGGATGCCTTTCTTTTCAGCGAATCCAAGCGTTATGATGTCAAGGGTCGCAAATATTTTGAATACCCGTATAAATATTATTGTGAGGACATCGGTCTGCGGAATGCGCGTATCGGTTTCCGGCAGCAGGAAATGACTCACATTATGGAGAATATAATCTACAATGAGCTTATTATCCGTGGATATTCGGTAGATATAGGTGTGGTGTATTCCAACGAAAAGAACAACTCCGGTCGCTATTCAAAAATTTCACGTGAGATAGACTTCGTCGCATCAAAGGGCGGAAAAAAGGTGTATATACAGTCGGCCTTTGCGCTGCTTGACGAAGATAAGACTACACAGGAGCTGAAACCGTTCGCGCTTACCGGAGACTCGTTCCCGAAGATCATCGTCCGTAAGGACATCCGTAAGCGGTGGTATGATGATAATGGCGTGCTGAATATCGGG
>CAMVBT010000302.1 GCA_947165805.1 uncultured Clostridia bacterium | reverse complement strand
CTCAATGGAAAAGGCCGCCGCGAACGGTGTGCAGCGTGAGACAGCGGAGAGACTCGTGAACGAGATATGGGGAAAGAAGGGAAAAGAATAATGATCGAAATAAAGGATTGCGTTATGGACTACGGTGACAAGCGAGCGGTAGACCATGTTTCACTGACTATACCCGAGGGCTGCTCCTACGGGCTGCTGGGCTCGAACGCCGCGGGAAAATCGACGCTTCTGAAACTGCTGAACGGCATCTACCGTCCGACCTCGGGCAGCGTGCTGATAGACGGCTCTCCTATCTATGACAGGGCCGACATAAAGGAAAAGCTGTTCTTCGTGGACGACGAGACCATGCAGTTCTCGGATATGACGCTTGAGGATATGAGGCGCTATTTCGGGCGCTTCTGGCCGAGATTCGACAACGCTCTGTTCGATAAGCTGGTCGATACCGTAGGACTGCCGCGCAGAAAGAAAACGCATACATTCTCAAAGGGAATGAAGCGTCAGGCGGTCGTGATATGCGGCGTGTCCTGCAAGCCCACGTATCTGTTCATCGACGAGGCTTTCGACGGCCTCGACCAGACGATGCGCACGATAGTCAAGAACATACTTATAGACGAGATGCTGGACAATAAGCTGACCGTGGTTTTCTCGTCCCACAATCTGAGCGAGATAGATGAATTCTGCGACAGAGTGGGGCTCCTGCACGCGGGTAAGGTGCTGTTCGACCGTGAGCTCGACAGCGTAAAGAGCGACCTTGTGAAGGTGCGCGCAGCCTTCGACCGCGAGATCACAGCCGACGACCTGCCGGAGCTCGATGTGAAGCACATCGGCAGATCGGGGAGCCTTACGGAGATAATAGCCTCCGGCGGCGCCGAAAAGGTGCAGGCAGCCGTCGAAAAGCTGTCCCCGAAACTATGCGATCTTATGAAACTTTCTCTGAAAGAGATATTTGTATATGAAATGGAGGGTGTTGGCTATGACGGTTCAAAACTCGAAGAATAATCGTTTTATGACATACTATCTGTACCGGCTCGGCAGACTGAAATTCCTCATGATACTGCTGATGCTGTTCATGCTGCTTACCTTTCCGCTCTACTCGCTGTTTGTCGAGGGTTACGCAGCGGAAACTCTGGAGACCGATGTTGAAGTGTACTCAAATACGTTTCAGTTAATATGCAGCGACCTCGGCTGGAAGATATTTGCCGCGGGAATGCTCGGAGCTCTTGTTATCGCGCTGATAATGGGGCTTGATAGTTTCCGATATCTGCACAACAAGAAATATGTCAATATGGATCTGTCCCTGCCCGTGACGCACAGGCAGCGATTTTTCGGAGACCTGCTCGCGACGGTGACGGCGCAGTTCGTGCCGGTGCTTATGGCCGCGGTCATAGGTCTTTCGGTATGCGCTCATGTTCGTTCGATAGATTATACCGGCGTTTATCCGAGCGATACCACTCCGTATTACTTGCAGACCTGCGCGCAGCTTGAAAACACTATACCGGCGACGCTCGTCGCGGGAGTTCTCCTTATCGCTATGTCGTTGTTCGTAATAAGTTTCTGCGGGCGTACTGCCATAGCGGTAATCATGACCGTAGTGACACAGATAGCCGTGCCGATCATAACTACCTGCCTCTGGACTATCGGACTTTCGGGGGCTTACGGAGCTGACGAGTTCAGCCTGATGAACTCGGGCTTCACGTCGCTCATTTCCCCGACAGGATACCTGTTCGCGCGCGGAATGAGCAGCTCTCACCAGCTTCTGAACAATTCGCCGTGGGGCTATATCTTCATAGCCGTATGGAGCGCGGCTCTTATCGCGGGAGCGTACTTTGTGCAGAAGCACCGCCGCAATGAGCGCACCGGCGAGCCCTTCGTCTTCAAGTACGCGCGCCACGGTTTCACGGCGCTGTTCATACTCGCAGTGGCTTCATTCTTCGGAATGAGACTGTTCGCTCCGGAATACGCCAAGTACACCTTCTTCTACTCGTTATTCGGCGGAGGCACCGGGGAAAAGTACGATATTCCGTTCGCGGCGATATGCGTTGTATCGGCTCTTCTGATATTCATAATAATGGAAGTCATCGGCGGCGGAAGTCTGAAAAAGGCTCCCGTATCGGCGGCGCGCTTTCTTGTGACAGTCGGTGCGTGCTTAGGATTATGCGCTGCATTTCCGGTTACGGGCTGCTTCGGGTTTTCGACATATATCCCCCCGGAAAACGTCGCCGACAGTGCGTATGTTATCTTCCACAACCACTGGGACAGCCCCAATCAGTTCATTGTCCCGTATGAGGAAGCCGCCGCGCTGCACAGGCGCATAATCAATGAACACCCCGGCAGCGCGAGTCTGTACCGATACGGCTCCGTAGGCGTGAGTATACAGTACATAGGAAAGAATTCCGTTATAGCCTCGCGCTCCTATGAGCTGAACGACAGCTATATCAAAGACCTGTACGATATGTATTTCAGAAATAACGGCATGGCGCGGAGATATGAGAAGCCCGAATATCAGGGCAGCCACGAGCGCGATGAGACCGGACGCTGGGTAACGAAGACCTATGAGCTGACGCGCAGCTTCGCATTTGTCTATACGACGAACGAGCTCCCTGCGGACGAGGCCGCCCGCGAAAAATACATGATAAAGGCAGACATTGACCCGGATGTGCTGTATGAGACCATAATGTCGGATGTTGAGAACGTTACTTATGAGCAGATGTATCTTTCGGCGTATCAGTCTCCCGCTATCGTTCATCTGCGCGTGGAACGCGGTGAAGACAACAGGAGCCGTTACAATTTGTGGGATTTTGATTACCGTATATATCCTTTCTTCACGAATACGATAGCTCTGCTTAAAGAGAACGGGCTCGTTCTGTTCCCGGACATTGAACCGGACTATTCAGCTTATGAAGCGTACATCGTCAGGGCCTGCGGCAATGAGAACGAGGGTCATATCGAGAATACGCCCTCTTTATACAGCGACCTGCAAGTTGTCACAGGCGACCCGTCGCTCGGCGGAAATATGCGTAGGCTTGGCGAGAACTCCGCTGAGCTGAAGGAGCTTATGGGATATACCGCCGAAATGTCTTATTACGGCGGAAATGAGCGCTATTATATCGTACTGATTGACAAGAAGTACGGCGATCTTACAAGATCGGTCTACAGATATCCCGTCATTGAGGCTTACACCGCGCGCGCCGCAGAGATATTCGCTGCCGCTCCCGAAGCGCGTGAGGAGCTTGAAAACCTCCGCGACCACAACAGCATTTATTCTTTGGAGAAAACGGAAGAGCTCGAAGAACAGTGGCGCGAACAAAATCAATAA
>CAMVBT010000301.1 GCA_947165805.1 uncultured Clostridia bacterium | reverse complement strand
TGTTTTAGGAGCCGGCCCTTTTTTAAAAGGGCTGGCCGCCGGAGGCACTCGAGCGTAAGCGACTTCTTGTTCTCGTTCTCAAGCGTCAGCGACCACTCGAGCGCAAGCGACCTTATTTGACTTTAAATCTGGACACCTGATCTTTGAGCAGCTTTGACTGGCCGGAGAGCTCTTCGCAGGAAGCGGCGGTCTGCTCGGCAGTGGCGGAGTTCATCTGAACTACCTGCGACACCTGTTCGATGCCGCGGTTGATCTCGGTGATAGACTCGCGCTGCTCGGCGCTGGCTTCTGCGATCATTACTATGAGCTCGCCTGTTTCGGCGGTCTTTTCCTTGACCTTCTTCATCGCCTCGGCGGTCTCGGCGGCGATGCGGGAGCCGTTATTCACTGCGCTGACAGCCGCGGATATGAGCGTATTTGTGCTCTTGGCGGCTTCGGCGGACTTATTCGCGAGATTGCGCACCTCGTCCGCGACCACGGCGAAGCCCTTGCCCGCGTCACCCGCACGCGCGGCCTCTACGGCGGCGTTCAGTGCGAGTATGTTGGTCTGGAACGATATATCTTCTATCGTCTTGATTATCTTTTCTATCTGCTTCGAGGTCGTTCCGATATCCTCCATTGCCGCCACCATGGACGCTACAGCCTCGTCCTGACGGTTGACTTCCTCGGCGGTCTCGCGCGATATCTGACCTGCCTTTGCCGCGTTCTGTGCGGTGAGGGCTACCTTCGATGTCACGTCCGCTATCGTCGCGGAAATCTGCTGAACGGCGGCAGCCTGCTTGGTCGTGCCGTCGGCGAGGGACTGCGAGCCCTCGGCCATCTGTCCGGAGCCGGAGAGCACCTCATCGGAGGAGAGCCCCATATTGGTCAGGGCTTCGCCGACCTGACGCTCTATCGTGAGTATATCCTGTCTTATGGTGTCGAACTCGCCGGGGTAGTTTACGGACGGCCCGACGGTGAAATCGCCCTGCGCCATATCCGCGAGTATGCCGGAGATATCGCTTATGCAGACGCTCATTGCCTGCTTTGAATCGCGCAGCTTATTCGCGAACGTGCCTATCTCGTCATCGCTGAACTGATAGTCTACCGCCGTGGAGCTCAGTCTTCCTTCAACAAGCTCGTCGGCTATGACGGAGACCTCGTTTATCGGCTTTATTACGCTCTTGCGCACGAATACGAATATGATAAATCCCGTTATCAGCAGAGCAGCCAGAGCGATGACCGCCGAAATGGCGATAATGACGGAGAACTGCTGCTGAACGACCTCGGCATTGCTCCCGGCGAAGTACGCGCCGATGATATTGCCGCTCATATCCTTCATCGGGCGGTAAGCCACATAGTAGGGTTTGCCGATTATGGTAGCCTTGCCGTTGAAGTCCTTACCGTTCTTTATCACGTCCTGCTCTATGTTCTCTGCCATGGTCGTTTCGACGACGCGGGAGCCTTTCGCCGGGTCAACTATGGTGGTCGAGTAGCGGGCATTGCCGCTGAAAACGGTGACGTCGCACTCCGTGAGCTTCTTCAGGCTGTCGAGCCATTCCTCGGAATCGAGGTTGAAGCCTATAACGAGTCCGCCGAAAACGCCGTTGGCGGCTACCTGTTCGGCGTGTACGAGCGCCAGCCTGCCGTCCATCAGAACAACGCCGTCGTAGCTCTTTTCGCCCTTTGCTATCGCCGCGAGGTCGAGCGAGGTGAACGGGTAATTCGAGCTCCTGAACATATCCGCGCCGCGCGGGTTCGCAAGTGCGCAGAAATCCCCGGCGTCCGTTCCTATGTTCTTCCATGAATTCTCAAAGTATTCGGTCGTGTTGAAGGTCATGGCGCTGATGAAGCTCGACTGACCCGCCCATGTGCTGAACGAGGAGCGTATATCGGCCATTTTGCCTTCGACCTCGCTCTGGAATACGCTCACGCCCACCGAGGCGCGCTCCTTTATAACCGAGTCGTTGAACCGGCTGAACATCAGCATGGATATCGTCAGCACCACAGCGACCGTTACCGCGAGAGCTGCCACGGTCAGCAGTATTATCTTTGTCCCGAGACGCTTGAAAATATCGTTCATATCAACACCCCATATCCGGATAAAATGCAGAGACATTTACCGGGAACTGTTATATTTATACATTTATATTATATCATATAAAGAAGAAAAAGGCAATGGGAGAAGAAAACAAAATTCACAAAAAACTATTCGAGGTAATATTGGGGGCGCGGACCCCGCGCTTATATCATATAAGCGGGCTCCGGACAATAGCAGTTTTTAATGAAAAGTTTGGACAAATTGCACAATTGTGATTGACAATCATCTTCTTTTGTGGTATAATTAATTCCGGCGAATTATGCTTTAAACGGATAAACCATATTTCTGCTTATCTATCTGAACGGTCAGGAGGATAAATAATTGGCAAAGCGTTATTGGAATGAAAAGATCGAATGTATGGACCCTTCCGAGATGAAGAAGCTCCAGAGCGAACGCCTCGTTAAGCAGGTAAAGCACGTCTGGGACAATGTTCCGTACTATCGTAAGAAAATGGAGGAAAAGGGCGTGACGCCCGATGATATCAAGGGTGTCGAGGACCTGTACAAGCTGCCTTTCCTGAGCAAGGCCGATCTGCGCGACACATACCCTTACGGGCTGCTCGCGGAGCCGCTCGAGAACTGCGTTCGCATACACTCCACCAGCGGCACTACGGGCAAGCGCGTTGTGGCGTTCTACACCCAGAATGACATCGATATGTGGGACGACTGCGTGGCGAGAGCTATCACAGCCGCGGGCTGCACGAAGGAGGACGTCTGCCAAGTGGCTTACGGCTTCGGACTGTTCACCGGAGGCGCGGGTCTCAACGGAGGCTCCCATAAGGTCGGCTGCCTCACGCTGCCGATGTCCTCGGGCAATACCGAAAGACAGATACAGTTCATGCAGGACCTCGGAGCTACGCTTCTCTGCTGCACGCCGTCCTACGCGGCGTATATCGGCGAGACCCTTCACGATATGGGGCTGACTCCCGACGACATAAAGCTCAAGGCGGGCATCTTCGGCGCCGAGCCGTGGACAGAGGAAATGCGCCATGAGATCGAAAAGTCCCTCGGCATCAAGGCATACGATATCTATGGACTCACCGAGACAAGCGGCCCCGGCGTCGCGTTCGAGTGCGAGGAACAGTCCGGTATGCACATAAACGAGGACAACTTCATAGCCGAGATCATAGACCCCGATACCGGCGAGCCGCTCCCCGAGGGCTCAAAGGGCGAGCTCGTGTTCACAAGCATCACCAAGGAAGCCTTCCCGCTGCTCAGATACAGAACAAGA
>CAMVBT010000300.1 GCA_947165805.1 uncultured Clostridia bacterium | reverse complement strand
GATTTTCCGGAGCAGTGAGAAACGACCTTGCTGTTCTCGCCGACCTCGATATCGCAGTTCCCGTTTGAGGTGCCAATGCCGAGAGACTCGACGCACTGGGAGTTGATAGTTGTCGTTCCGTCAAGGAATTTAAGCTTACAATTCTCGCCGCACTGACCTCCGCCGATGCCGACGCCCTTGTCTATGAACAGCTCGACCGTCACGGTGCCTGTCTGCGCGAACGTCAAATCGCCGAATGTGCCGTCAAAGCTGCTGCCGATGCCGGTGCCGCCGTTTGTTTTCAGCGAGACTTTCAGGCTGCCGTCGCCCCTGAATTCGAGCGAGGAACCCTCGGGTACGGAGATGCCGTTTTTCAGTATGGTGTTCCAGCCCTCGAGCGTAAGTGTGGTCTTACTGTTCTTTCCGAGTCTTACGGACGGCTCATCAGCCGAGCGCAGACAGACATTCTCGAATGTAAGGCTTACCTCGGAGTCGTCCTCGGTGATTATCGGTATCTCGACCGCCGAATCTCTTCTGCCCGTGATCTTCACGTTTCCGCTGCGGATTATTATTGAGCCGTACTTCTGGAGAGCGAGCTCATAGAGGTCTATCGTGGCGTCGCCGTTGATGAAGTAGTGCATGAGGTCGCTGCCGTATCTCGAAACGAGGATATTCTCGTTGATGATCTCGCTGCGTATCTGTTCGGGGAGCTCGCCGATCGGATCGGGAGCCGGACGCGCGGTGTAGAAGCCCTGTATCAGGTCTACGCCGAACTCGATGACCTTCTTCATTTCCTCGAAGGTCTCGACGCCCTCGGCAAGCACCTTTATGTCGTTCATGCGCGCGAACTCGATAGTGCTCTTGACGAACATCTGCTTGTTCTGGTCGTTCTGTATATTTGAGATGAGGAAGCGGTCGATCTTGATGATATGCGGCGAATAACGCAGGAGGTTGACGATATTTGAGTGTCCGGTGCCGTAGTCGTCTACCGCTATCCTGCTCTGGGTGCTGCCGTCGGCCACGTCGTCGGAGATGCTGCCGAGGTAACGTATGGAATCGAGCTCCGCGTCGGATACGGTACCCTGTTCGGTGATCTCAAATACGAAGTTCTGCATATACTGTCTGTACTTTGTCTTGAGCTCCACAAGGTCCTCGTACTTGAGAAAGTTCCCGGGTATGGTATTTATGAACACCTTTGCTCCCCTGAACATCTCGTTGTCCTTTGAGTAGCGCTCCATTACATTGAACAGCGTGGCGCGCTCAACGGCGTAGAGCATACTGTGCTCCTTGGCGACTTCGAGTATCTCGAGAGGATTCATCTTTATGCCGCCGGACGAGCGCATCAGCGCTTCGTAGGCATAGATATCGCCTGTTTTCGCGTCTATGATCGGTTGGAAGTGATAGGTGAAGAGGTTCTTCTCAACGAGCATACTGAACTCGCTGAACATATCCTTTGCGCTCTTTTTGTTCTCCTTGGCGGTGGGCTCACTCTTGAGTATCTTCGGGAGACCTGCTGTGAGCTTGGTCTTGTACATCTCGGCGTTGGCCAGCTTTATAAGGCTGCTCAGCGAGCTGTTCCAGCCGGCGTTCGCGACCGTACAGCCGCAGTTGACCTCGACGTAGTATTCCTTGTCACTGCTTGAATTGAAGCCCTCAATGACGCCGAAGAACACTGATGTGGCGTTATTGATGAGCATGGAGACCTCATCTTCGTCGTTCACGTAGTTTATCACTATGAACTCGTCGGTGCCGGAGCGCCCGATGAAGCCGTTATCCTTGTTCGCGAGGCTGAGAGCTTCGGCTATGAAGCGTATGGCGTTCTCGATATCATCGATGCCGTAGTTCTCATATATATACTTGTACTGCGGGATATGGTAAACCGAGACCATAACGGTCTTCCGGTGATTTTCGGGTATATCGCTGAACTCGGTGAACCATTTTGCGAGACCCTTGAGGTTCGCGAGCCCGGAGAGCGGGTCAATGAACATCGCGTTCTGCATGCTTGCCTGTATGGTCTGCTTGTAAAGCCTGTTGATAAGCGCGCCGAAAGCGATGTTCATAATTTTTGATACTCTGAACACCTTGCGCGTGGTATTGGCTATATCGTCGGTCTTTACAGCGTAGTAGCCGCAGGACTCGTCGTTCATGTAGATAGGGCTGAGTATGCAGGCGGAGGTGTCATTCACCCAGTCGTTGAGCTCGGGGACCATATCCTGCGCGTTGAGGCGGCCCTGTTTGCCGTTTCTGAAGTCCTCCGAGCGCGAGGTCACGATTATGAGCTCGTTGAATTCCTGCTCATTTTTCTTGTCCGAGGTCCTGCCGAGAGTGGACATTATGAAACTCTCGTTCAGGCAGACGTAGGAATTGGGGAGTATGTAGTCACGGAGCACCGAGCCGAGCATATTGAGGTTCTCGCTGACGAGTATGCTGTCCGCGAGGGAGTAGATGTGCTTTTCGTGCTGCTGCATATCCTGCGTCATCTTGTACAGTATGCTTGCGCGCTTGCGGAAGTCGATAGCCATTCTGTTGACGCAGCCGCAGGACTCGCCGATGTACGCGAGGTATGTTTCCGCGAATCTGCCGGGCTTTACGGTGCCGTCGATGCTGCCGCAGACTATGCGGACGGTGAGCTCCGCGAGGTAGGGGATATCCTCCTTGCAGGTCGTCAGGCGCGGCATGAAGTATTCGGCGGAGGCGAGCCCGTCGAAGCCGGTGACCTTTACGTCATCGGGAACGATATATCCGTTGAGTTTCAGTTCTTCGCAGACCGACATTGCCATAGTGTCGTTGGCGCACACAAATACGTCGGGGATAGGATTTCCGGCGCGCAGGTATTCCTGCAGAGCCATTCTTGCGGGCGTATCCCAGTAATCGCCGTAGAGCACGTTGCTGTCGGGCAGCGACAGGCCGTATTCCTCGAGTGTCCCGCGCACGATCTCGAGCCTGAGGACGGTATCCGGGTCTTCGGTGCGGCGGCCGCCCATGAAGACGACGGACTTGACGCCGTGGTCGTTTATCATGTGTTCGATGACCTGTTTATAGGCCGAGGTGTAGTCGTGGTATATGCAGAAGCAGCCCTCGCCCTCGCCGTGCAGGAGTATGACGGGGAGGCTGTGGGCACGTGCCTTTTCGATCATGCTGTCAACGACGTTCCGGTCGTACAGGCTGTCGCACAGTATGACGAGGGCATCGAGCACATCGTAGTTTATGACGTCGAATATCTTTGCGGAGCCGGCGTCGTTGATATCGCCGAAGTAGAGGTCACGCAGGCTGTTGAAGATTATGAGCTTGCAGTCATTGTCCGCGGCGAATCTGTGCAGGTTGAAGATATAATCCG
>CAMVBT010000299.1 GCA_947165805.1 uncultured Clostridia bacterium | reverse complement strand
TGACTTTATTATAACATATATAGCATAAAAATTCAATGGGAGAAAGAAACATTTAAACAGAACTGTCCGGAATAATATGGGGGCGCAGCTGTTTTTTCGGAATGCAGCGCTTTGTCGTTTTTTAGCGGACTGCCGGCAGCACCGCCTGCCCGGATTGTGAAAAAAGGAAATATTTATTGTAAGAATGCATAAATGTGTATTTAAATTATTGCAATGTATATAGAAATATGATACAATAAATATAATTATAAGTGTGCGATTTTGGTTTGGCCAACATGAAAAGGTGGTTCGGAACTATGGAAAAATACCGTTTCAATGAAGCCGTAAGAAGTATTCTTGAAAAATCATGCGTACCGATCGCCGTGTATCAGCTGATAGACGGGAGCCCTGCTGTTATCCTGCTTTCACAGGGATTCTGCGATCTGTTCGGACATGAGAATATGGAATGCGCATACCGGATAATGGAAGAAGATGTGTTTGAAGGTATCCACCCGGACGATGCCGAGCGTGTGAAGGAAGTGACAGCGAGGTTTTCCGCTGTTGATGACCGTAAGTACGATGTCGTGTTCCGTTCAAAGAGCAGGAACAACTATGAATATACGATAATCCATTCTGTCGGAGAGCATATATTCACGGAATCGGGGATAAGGCTCTCGGTTATATGGTACACGGACGAAGGCTCGTTCGCCGGCAGCGGCGATCAGGGGCTTACGCTTACCGCGTCGCTGAAGAACGCTCTGCATGAGGAAAGTCTGGTCAAGGCGACCAATTTCGATCATCTGACCGGGCTGTCGAGCATGACGCACTTCTTCGAGACTCTTTCCGCAAAGTCCGGTAAAGAGGCGGAAGCCGTGCTGTATCTCGACCTTTGCAGAATGAAGTATTTCAACCATACCTACGGTTTCGCGGAGGGTGACAAGCTGCTGTGCTCGTTCTCCAAGCTGCTCTCGCGCTATTTCGGCAGGGAGAACTGCAGCCGTCTCGGGCAGGATCATTTTGCTGTGGTCACTGAGACCGATACCGTTGAGGATAAACTCACGGGTCTGTTTGAAGAGCTGCGCTGGATAAACGGCGGGCTCTCACTGTCCGTCCATGTCGGCATCTATCCGCTCGGCAGCGACGACCCCGGTACCGGAGCCTCCTGCGACCGCGCGAAGCTCGCCTGCGATTCGCTCAGCAACACCTACGAATCAGCATACCGGTTCTATGATGCGTCTATGAGCGAATCCATGATGAACAGGCAGTATGTTATCGCTAATTTTGAGAAAGCACTGTCGGAGCGCTGGATAAAGGTCTATTATCAGCCCATAGTCAGAGCAGTGAACGGCAGAGTATGCGACGAAGAGGCTCTCGCGAGGTGGATAGACCCCGTTAAGGGCTTCATGTCCCCGGCTGATTTTATTCCCGCTCTCGAGGACAGCGGCCTGATATACAAGCTCGATCTGTACATAGTGGACCGTGTCCTTGAAAAACTGAAAATTCAGCAGGAAGCGGGACTGCATCTGGTGCCGCAGTCCGTGAACCTGTCGCGCTCGGATTTCGATGCGTGCGACATAGTTGAGGAGATCAGGAAGCGCGTCGATGCTTCGGGCTTCGGACGCGACCTTATCACGATAGAGATAACCGAGAGTATCATAGGCCGCGACTTTGAATTCATGAAGGACAAGATCAGACGGTTCAGGGAGCTGGGCTTTGCTGTCTGGATGGACGATTTCGGCAGCGGCTATTCGTCGCTCGATGTCCTCAAGAACATAAAGTTCGATCTCATCAAGTTCGATATGAGCTTCCTAAAGAATTTCGATGAGAACGAAAACGGCAGGATAATACTTTCCGAGCTCATCAAAATGGCTACCTTCCTCGGTCTCGATACGGTCTGCGAGGGCGTTGAGACATCCACACAGACGCAGTTCCTGCGTGAGACAGGCTGCTCGAAGCTTCAGGGCTATTATTTCGAGAAGCCTATACCCATGGAAAAGATACTTGAAAGATACGAAAAGGGCTTACAGATAGGCTTTGAGGACCCGGCGGAGTCAAAGTACTTCGAGACGGTCGGAAGAGTAAATCTGCACGATCTTTCCGTAATAACACAGGGCAGCGACAGCGAATTCCAGAAGTTCTTCGACACTCTGCCCATGACCATAATCGAGACTTGCGGCGACAAGGTCCGGGTGACGCGCAGCAACAAGTCGTACCGCGACTTCATGAGGCGCTTCTTCGGCTCGGAGAACGGCTGGAAAACGAATTACAGCTACGATACCGCACAGAGCTCGATGCCGGTGCTGATGGACGTTGTAAAACGCTGCAACACCGAGGGCGGACGCTCTTTCGTCGATATCAATATGCCCGACGGTTCTATGGTACACGGCTTCGTGCGCAAGCTCGCTGAAAACCCCAAGACGGAAACATCTGCCACTGTTGTTGTTGTGCTCTCGATAACCGACCCGGGGCAGGGAGCAGATTACGCAAATATCGCGCGCGCTCTGGCGGCGGATTATTTCAACATCTTCTACGTCAATGTCAAAACGGAGGATTTCATAGAGTACAGCTCCGACGCCGGTGAGGAGACTCTCGCGTTCGAGCGGCACGGCAAGGATTTCTTCTCCGAGGCGCGCAAGGACGCTCTCGATTACCTTTACCGTGAGGACAGCACCGCGTTTGTAAGGGCGTTCACGAAGGAAAACATACTCCATGCCATAGACGAGCAGGGCGCGTTCACTATCACATATCGTCTGCTCATGGACGAAAAGCCCGTGTACGTCAATATGAAAGCCATGCGTATGCACGGAAGCCCCGATCATATAATCATCGGCGTGAGCAGCGTTGACGCGCAGATGAAGCAGAAGGAGCTTTTGTCGAAGATAGAGCGCGACCGCCTTGTTTATTCGAGGATTGCCGCTCTTTCGGGAGACTATATCTGTATGTATACCGTTCACCCCGTTACCGGGAAATATTATGAGTACAGCTCGTCCGACGATTATGAGGGGCTCGGTTTCGCCAAGAGCGGCGATGATTTCTTCGCGCAGGCGATAGAGGACGGCTCGAAGACCATCGCCCCGGAGGATTTCGACAGATACAGCAAGATGTTCACTAAAGAAAACGTAATGAGCGAGATCGAGAAGAAAGGTATCTTCTCAATGCAGTACCGGCTGAATATCAAAGGTCAGCCCAGACCCATAATCCTCCGTGCCGCCCTCGTCAAGGAACCCGACGGCGATAAGCTCATAGTCGGCGTTATGGGCGCTTAGGCGGTCGCTTACGCTCGAGAAGTCGCTTGCGCTCGAGTGCCTCCGGCGGCCAGCTTTTTGAAAAAAGCTGGG
>CAMVBT010000298.1 GCA_947165805.1 uncultured Clostridia bacterium | reverse complement strand
GGACCCCCTTTCAAAAAACTTTGACCGCTTCGCCTTGCAGATACGTTAATTACTGCACTTATTGAAAACTCTGCGAGACAGCAGAGATCGGGAGCGGCGGTTCACCGCACGTTTCCGCAATGTACAGCCCGAAACGTTCAAAAGCGCTGTACACTCCGGAAACGGCAGGTCGGGAGCTTGCCCGACCTGACCGGATAATGCCTTATACTAATTTTAATTCAAGTTGTAGACAAATTGGCGAGATATAATTTCGTCAGACAAGGGACCCGAGCGCGGGCTTGCTCCCGCAAGTCAAGTGAGGGTGACGCAGTATGGCGGAATTATAGCCGCCAAGGTGTCTATAAATTGATTTAAATTTAGTATTACTTTGCTGCCTTCAGAGAATCCTCGAGGTCCTTGAGAGCCGCGAGAAGCGTCGCGTCATCGGCATCGGCATACTTGCCGCTGTTGATGTCTGTACCGAACGCCTGTGTGAGATCCCAGTAAGCCTGAGGATACTGACCCTGACCTACGCAGAAAGCAAGCTGCTCGCCGAGAGCCGCAAGAGCTTCGTTGGACTGTACAGCGTCGGACTTCTGAGCGTTCAGGTTGGACGGACCCCAGCCGAGCTCGTTGAATCTTGCCATCTGCATATCCTCGGAAGTGATATAGTCAGCTACGAGGTGGCAGAATGTAAGCTTGTCGGAATCTGTCTGAGGCTTAACGCCAACGAGTTTGAAGCCGCCGAAGCCGCTCATCTGGCTGACTGTGCCGTCTACCTCGAAAGTCGGGAGCTTGGCTGCGCCGAAGTTGTCGCCGAGGAAGTCCTTGACTGTTGCGTAATCCCATGTTCCGGATACAAGTGCGCCCGCTGTGCCGCCCTCGGGATTGAAGAGAGCTGCCGCGCCGTCGGGTGTCTGCTCATAGCCGTTGCCCTTATACTTTGCCATGTTGACCATAGCCTTCATAGCGTACAGACCCTTGTCGCTGCTGTAGTCGCATACACAGCCGGTTACCTGTCCTTCTGTGTCATAGTTGTAGTAGCACTCGCAGTCTGCGCCGAAGAAGAACGCAACATCATACCAGCCGGACTGGATATCCATGTAGAGGTTCTTGCCCGCTGCCGCGCACTGGTCGATAACGCCCTGCAGAGTGGACGGATCGGAAACGACGGACTTGTCATAGTAGAGGAAGTAGCCGTTATCCGATGTCTCCGGATAAGCGTAGATATCGCCGTTGAGCGTTACCGCGCCGACAGAGCCGGCGTCGTTGTTGTTCGTCACATTGGTGAGGAATATTCCGCCGGGCTTGGAGAGAGCGCCTGCCGCTACAAGTCTTGCAAGCTGGTCCTGCGCGAAGCCGAATACGTCCGCGCCGGCCTCAACGTCTGTGAGCATCTGGGTCGTAGCGTCGCCTTCGCCCATAGCGGAGACTGTGATAGTGTACTTGTCTTTCCAGTCTGCCTGACCGCCGAGCCATTCGTCAAGCTTCTTCTGTGTGAGATCTACCGCGAGATCCGGAGCCCATACGGTTATGGTTTGCTTGTCTGCGGAAGCCGTCGGAGCGGGAGCAGCCGTTGTCGTATCGGCAGCGGCAGCGGCGGTCGTCGTGTCGGCAGCCTGCTTAGCCGCGGCAGTAGTTGTTGCGGCAGGTGTGGAATTTCCGCAGCCTGCGAGAGCGAGCATTGATAATGCGAGCATTATCGGAAGAGTTTTCTTTGCTGTTTTCATTTAGTGACCTCCTGATTTGATTCTTTACGGCATTTTGCCGTATTTCTTACTTTTTTATATATCAAACGAGCTGTGCTCGTTCAATAACGATTTTCCAAACTTCGGCGGCTCGCCGCTTTTCATTCTCTTCCCGCGTTTCCGCGGGAAGGGAACGATCGGCTTTTGGAGAAATTATGAAGAATTAGATTTCCTGAGTTATCATTCCGGGGATATCAGCCCTTGGCCTTCTGCGGGTTGAGCATAAAGTCGTCTATCGTTCCCCATGAGCCTTTGCCCGCGCTTACATAAACGCCTATCGTTACGGTATCGCCCTCGTTCACGACTATATCCGTGACCTTCGGGTGCTGCCAGTTCGCGTAGCCGGAAAGCTCCGCGCTGCCGCAGATCATGCCTTCCTCGTTGTCGTTGGTATAGGCGAAGATATAGATGTCCTGACCCTCCTCGCCGCTGTCGATGCCGCCCTGTATCGAAGCCGTCAGGCTGTATGTTCCCGCGGGTATATCCTTTATCACCTGCGAAGCTCTGAACTCTGTCACGCTCTCGCCCCAGAAGTGCAGCGCGTACTCGCCTGTCGAAGCGTCGAGAGCCTTCTTCTGATAGTCGATCTGCGTGGTCTTGTTGTCCGCGTTTACAATCTGCCACATATCGCGGTCTTCGTCCTCGAAGCTGTAATTCTCTGCGTAGTTGGCGTCCACCATGGCGACTCTGCACACGGTAGCCATACCGCCCGCGGTGCCGTTTATCGTGTAGGTCTCGGGCTCGCCGTTCGTCATCGCTTCAAGGTCGGCTTCCTCCCAGACCACGTCTATCTCCTGCTCACTGCCGTCGTTGTATATCGCCGAGGCCTTTGTCGGGAGCACTATCGGCTCACCGAGCCTTACCATGAGCTCGCTGTCCTTTATCGCGTCGGGGGCAAGCGGCACTTCATTGCCGACTCTCACAAGCCCCCATGTTTTGAGGGATTCGAGAGGCCTGCCGCTGTGGTCGAACATCGCCTGATTGTCCCACGCGCTGCCGCCGTAGTATTTGCCCGCGTCGTCGGGGTCGTACTCCGCCGAGAAGCTCGAAGCCCAGCCGGAGCCGTACTTCTCCCACAGCGCCGAGCGCTCCTCCCACGTTTCACCGGGTACCGGCAGCCACGCGGGCTCCCAGTAGAACACGCCTATGCCGGCTTCACCGACATTGGCGACAGCCTGTATCACGTCGCGCAGTTCTCTGGACTGCCCCTGAACGGTTATCGGGTAATGCTTCTCGTAGTTGACCACGTCGCCTATCGTGTTGCCGCTGCCGTCGCCGTCCGCGAGGGTGTAGGCGTATGATGTCTCGGCGACCATGACCTTCTTGCCGTAGGTCTCGGAGACTGTTTTCAGCACCGAGGTGAGGTTATCGAGAGTGCCGTGCCAGTACGGATAGTACGAGGACGCGAACACGTCGTAATCGAGATCGTAGTATTTGAGCTTGCTCGCGTAATTGAGCATCCTGTCCGAGGACTCGGGGTTCGTGAAATGCACCGCGATGAGCGCGTCGGGCAGTATCTCACGGGTGGCGCGGGAGCCCGCGTCCATGAGATAGTATATGCTCATCCATATCTTCTCGCCGCTCATCTTGCCGTTGGTCTCGTTGCCGAGCTGGA
>CAMVBT010000297.1 GCA_947165805.1 uncultured Clostridia bacterium | reverse complement strand
AGATACCCGCTCATTTCCGAGCTTAAGCAGCTCTACCTCGACGCGTACTACGGCAAGACCTTCACAGAGGTCGAGATGCCCGGTGCGGCGCAGCCCGGAAAGGCTCCCGCAAAGCGCGGCACCCGCGGCAAGGCTAAAGCCGCCCCCGCCGAGCCCGTGACCGCGGAAGCTCCGAAGAAGCGCGGCAGACGCGCAAAGTCCGCGCAGGAAACAAAGCCCGCTCCGACGAAGCGCGGCAGACCGAAGAAGCAGTAAGGAGGGGCTGACAATGAAACTCGATAATGTGATATCAAGACGCAAGGACAAGACCATATACCGCGACGGTGACTGCGCGCTCAAGGTGTTCGATGAGAGCTGCCCGAAGCAGGGCGTGCTGAACGAGGCGCTCAATCAGGCGCGCGTGGAGCTCACCGGGCTGCATATCCCCAAGGTGCGCGAGGTCATCACCATTGACGGCAAGTGGACGATAGTTTCCGATTTCATCGAGGGAAAGACCTTAACGCAGCTCTGGGAAGAAAATCCCGGCAAGCTCGACGAGTATCTGGATATGTTCGTTGACCTGCAAATTGAGGTGCAGTCCCACAAGTGCCAGCTTCTCGGCAGGCTCAAGGACAAGATGCACGGCAAAATTTCGGCGTCGTCGTTCCCGGCTACGGTGCGCTATGATCTGCACACGACTCTCGAGTCGATGCCCAAGCACTTAAAGCTCTGCCACGGGGACTTCAACCCGTCGAATATCATCATCACGCCCGACGGCACGCCGTATATCATAGACTGGGCTCATGCCACGCAGGGCAACGCCTCCGCGGACGTGGCGAGGACGTATCTGATATTCTGTCTCAACGGCAAGGAAGATATCGCGAAGAAGTATCTGAAAATGTTCTGCGACAAGACCGACACGGCGCTTCAGTATGTCCAGAAGTGGATGCCCATTGTCGCCGCCTCGCAGTCCGTCAAGGGCAACGAGGAGGAAAAGGAGTTTCTCGCCTCTTGGGTAAACGTCGTAGACTATACCTGAGAAGTCGCTGCCGCTCGAGCTGGGGGCGGAAGAAGGCGAGGAAGGAAGAAAACCCCTTTCCGCGAGGGAAAGTGGTTTTCTCCCTCCCCCGCCTCCTCCCTCCCCCAGACCCCCTCTCTCCTCCACCCTCTCTCTCTTTCTGTAAAGGCGAACCGCTTCGCCTTGCAGATTCGGTAATGAGTACGCCTTTACTGACAACTGCGAGGCAGAGACTATAAATAGCAGAATGTAACAGACGGATTGACCGCGCGGGTACCGCGCCGCCTTGCAGCGGGGGCAGGTAGTACCCCTTTTCAGAGAAAATAATAACTGCCCCTGTCGAAAGGAGCAGTTATTTTTATGCTTTTAATCTTCTTTTACTCCGAAACGGGGTAGTCCCGAAGGGGTTTGGGGGCGATCGCACGACACGATGTCGTGAGAAGGTTTCCAAAACGCCGCATGGACGCGGCGATAAAAGAAACCTTCGAGAAAGCCCCCAAGAAAAAGCGCAGATTATAACGAATTAAACATAATTTCCGCTGAAAAACTACTTTTATCAGAGTTGGCTCTCATTCTCGGGATAAGGGAGGACGGAGATTTCAAGGTTGCCGTTTCTGGTACGGAGGAGGTCGATGAAGGCTTTTTCGTCATCGGGGTCTTTGAGTCTGATCTTGTAAGACAAGCGGAACATACTGCCCATGGCGGTGGTTTTGACGCCTACATTCTCGGAGCTGTAAAGGAAGCGCGCGAAGATATCGGTGAACATTTCGCTATACTCGAGGTCTTCGGGGACTGTGATACGCAGGAGCTTATCGCCCGATGTTTTCTTATGCGTGAACACGGACAGGGAGCTGAGCACGCAGAACAGAACCGCGAGGCAAATAAGTATCAGGACACCGTAGGCGATGTAGCCCATACCGAACGCGATACCGGAAGCCATTGCTATGAGTATGGCTGCGATCTCATCGGAGCTGCCCTGTGCGCTGCGGAAGCGTATCAGTGTGAAAGCTCCGCCTATCGCGACGCCCATGCCGATATTGCCGTTGACGAATGTTATGACTGCTGCCGACACGAACGGTATCAGAGCTGCCGTGATGAAGAAGCGCTTCTGCGAGTTCACGCGCAGGCTCATTATCCACGCGTAGATAAAGCCGGAAATAAGGGCTGCGGCTGCCATTATGAAGAACTGCGCCGGTGTTACCGCGGCGGAATAAATTGTTTCAAACATAGTATTTTCTCCTTTTCACTTAATAATGCAGAATGCAAAATTGTTGCTGCGGCTGCGCCGCCTTTATCAAAACTTGCAAATGGGGAAGGATTTTCCAGATCTCGTCAGTTTTTAAATATGTCCGCGAAGCGGACAACCACAATTGTCAATTATCAATTGTCAATTAAACTCGTCGCCTTTGGCGACAGAGTTTACGCGGCGGGGATGTCGATTGTGCGGGTGTCGGGGGCGAGAATGATGCGGCGGTATGCCTCGCCGTACTTCGAGAAGCTGCTCTTGTAGATGTGACCGGCGGAGAGGATAGCCGTGAGCCACAGCGGCACCGCGTTCTGCACCTTTATCTCGAGAATGGTCGAGCCCTGCGGAAGCAGCGAAATGCCGTGCATGGACTTCGTGAGCGTGAGGTCGTCGATGCGGCAGCGCGGATCCTCGTCTATCGTCAGCCGCAGATCTCCTCCCGGCTCGTAGTACGCTGTCCGGTCGTAGATCATCAGACACGACGGTACGAGTTCGCCGTAAAAGCTGCGGAATGTCGTGATCTCGCGGTTTATCTGACCGTCGCCCCCGATGCTGTCTGCGCCCGCGAAGAATTCCTCCGCTTCGGGTATCGTCGTCTGCACCCGGCGCTTGTACACTATGCCGTATGCCTTGCGTTTCAGCTCGAGATATACCGGGGATTCGTCCGTCGCTGTGCCGTAGGAGCGAAGCCTTATCTTCTCCTTGAATTCCGGCTTTTCTATGCTCGCCCGTATCAGCCGGTAGTTCGGAGTGTCATAGTACAGTGACGCTATCGTGGTGCGCCCGTATGCGTCGGCTTCCATGTGACCCTCGAGCTTTCTGCGCAGATACGCTGTCTGCTCCGTGTCGAGAATGTATTTCATTTCATATCTTTTCATTACTGTTATCGCCATATCCGGCACCTTCTTTCTCTTTTGTTGTGTTCAGTATATCATGTCAACCTTAAACAAACTTAAAGGTGAGAAAAATTTTTTTGTTTTTTTCCGGGGACGGGGAGGTGATAACAAAAAGCGCCCCGGCAGACGATCGCCGGAGCGTTGACACTATGTGCTTTTTATGATTTTTGTTTTCTTCTCCCATTGCCTTTTTCTTCTTTATATGATATAAGCGCGG
>CAMVBT010000296.1 GCA_947165805.1 uncultured Clostridia bacterium | reverse complement strand
CAGGCACAGACGAAAGCTCTGCCATAATGTCCATTCCCTTGCTGAGCAAGCCCTGAATGATCTGGAAAGTTCCGTCAAGATACACGATCACTATTGCTATGACAGCCACAACAGGTATGGCGCTGTCTATAAGCGGCTGCTTATGCGAACGGGTGTATGAGAACAGCAGCACTACGGGGATAAGGTCTATCATTTTCGCGGTCGCACCGAATCCCCACGCTCCCACTACACCTAACGCGGACAGCATATCTTCGTTTGGCTCCGCACCCTTGAGAAGGAATATGAATGCGGAGTGAGACGCGGTCAGCAGACCCGTCAGAATAAGATCAATCAGCGAATAAATAATGATTATCAGTACAAGGTGCTTTGCAAACTGGAATGAATTCACGTTGGTACCGATGAACGCGTTATACTGCTCCTTTGTTCTGCCGGTCGCGTAGAACTGCTTCTCGCGCAGCTTTATGTAGCGAACTATCGACAGGAACATCAGTATGCTTACCGGCGGCTTTGTCGGCAATAACGGCGATACCCACAGCGGCAGCGAGATGACTCTGTCTGTCGCAAGTATCTTAAGGGCGACACATACCAGTTCATAAGCTATGGGCAGGATAACAAGGGCACGGAAAATATGAAGCTTCTTTCCGGTGAAAAAATGCTTGGGTTCATAGTCAAGGAAGAACATTATAAGCGTGCAGAGAAATACATCAATAAAAATATTGAAGGTCACATATCCGTTGTAATCTCCTGTTGAGTACAGAAGCTCATCAAGCCTCTTCGCAAGATCGGAACGCTCTCCTCCGAGCAGACTGCCCGCCAGTCCCAATACATACCGCTCATATATAAACACGAAAAGCCCGATTATGAGCAAAGCCAGCGCTCCGTACACGACCAGGGTGTTCTTATAGTTGTCACGCTTCTGAAGAAGCAGCGCGAATATCGAAATAAGCAGGAGAGGAAGGGCGGAGGCGGAGATATAGCTTATTATCCCGCTGTTAAGGAAGAATTCATTCGCGCTTCCGTTAACCTTTAACTTGAGCCCCTCCACAATAGCTATCTGCGTAATAACGATGCACAGCCAGCCCAACATTTTCAGGTGCCTGTATGAAAGCGGCCCGCGGTACCATATATCCTTGACCACCTCGAATTTATCCTTCTTCGGGCGTTTGGATCTTCTGCCGTTTTGTTCTTCCTTTGGCTCCGGCGAGGGAATTTCATCCTTCTGCTCCGGCGGGAGAGTTTCTTCCGTTATGATATCGGTGTTTTTATTAATATCGTTCATCTGTATTATCTCCAATCCGCTAATACTGCATGGTACGTCCCGGCATAATATCCGACACACATATTATATCATATAAAGAAGAAAAAGGCAATGGGAGAAGTCGGTAAAAATAAAATTACTTTCAGAGGTATTATCGGGAGCGCGGACTCGGTGCATATAGTATATTTAACAAAATCCCGCTCCCGACCGATAATCGGGAGAGGTATCTGTATTTGAAAAGAATTGTCAGCTTATTGCTACTTTCTCTTCTTTACAACAAGCGCCGTACCTGCCGTAAGAGCGCATACCGCAACAAGTCCGAAGCCTGAAGCAACGCCTGTTCCGGGGTTTGTGTCATCAGCACCGCTGACCTTCGCGTCGGCAACGACTGCCGGAACAGTGAATGTCAGTGCATCCTCGAACAGTGTATCGCCAAGCTCCGCGCCGTTGAACAACAGCGTCACGGTGCTTGTAATCTCACCTTTTTCAGCGTCTTTTCCGGTAACTGTGTAATGATAGGTAAATTCCTTACTCTCCTTGGACTTGAATGCGCCTATCTTCCCTATGGGATAATTCTTTACTTCCTGTCCTATGGTGAGAAGCAGTTCGATCTCGGTATCGTCGTCAAAGTCTATATTACTGTTGTTGGTAACGTAGATCTTGCCCTCAAGAGTTTCTCCGGCAGAATATCCGTCTTTAAAGCTGATGTCTGAATTGACCACTGAAAATACTTCAGTCTGAGGATAGCTTCTTATCGGGAAGTTGAGTTCGACTGCGTTGGTGTCAATGTCTAAATCAAAGCTTTCGGGCTCGCATATACTCTGATCGTAGTACGAAAGCCAAAAATAGCCTGTTCCCGCGTTGCCCCATGTGGCGATCACTTCGCCGTCTTTCTCTTCCTTGATTCCCCACGCTGCCTGCAACAAAAGTGCAACAAAAAGCGTACATACAGTAAGGAAAACAAAAAAAGCGGCACCTTTTCTGTTTGTGCAAAGATGCCGCTTCGGGTCATTGACTTTTCATATATTTTATTTCCAGGAACGCTCTTGTTTCTTTTGCGAAATCGAACTGGGACATATACTCGCCGGTGTATTTCGAGACCGCGAAGGGATCGTTGTCCAGATAGCGGTAATAATCGCAGTCGAGCATATTCACATTCACTCCGACCGTACCGGTATTCCTCACGACAAGTCCCTCTATCCCCAGCTTTTCAAACGCCGTCGTCAGGTCACTGAGATACACTCTCATCTTGGATTTTTCCGACTTGTCGGCAGCCGCCTCGGGCTCGATATTCCCTATCAGCGTATCCATGTCGCACATAGCTCCCCGGCGGTCGACAAGGAACGCGAAAAGCTCCTTGCACTTCTGCCGCGGGAACTTCACCGGCTCGCCGTTCACAAAGACCTCAAACGTGCCGAAGCACTGCACCCTTACCGGCTTATCGGGAAGACCGGGCGTTCTGTAACGCAGATGCGCAAGCGCGTCCTCAAGCTTCTTCTGCGAGAACGGCTTCACGATATATCCGCTCGCGTGAATGTCAAACGCCGTCAGCGCGTATTCCGGATAGCCTGTCAGAAATATGATGTTGCACAGCGGATAGCGCTCGTTTATCCTCTTTGCGAGCTCAATGCCGTCCATTCCCGGCATTTCCACATCAAGAAACGCGACCTCCACAGGCTTGCCGAGATCGTTTATCGCAGCAGACGGGTCAGTGTAGAACCTGTGATTGCCGTCGGGGTCTGTCTTTTTCAGCATTTTTTCGAGCAATTCTCTCTCCCTCACATTGTCCATACACTGCCAAAATCCCTTGTGAATATAACTCATCAATTCGCCTTCTTGTGCCAGACGCTCTAATGGTTCCCGTTCCAAGATTGTATCATCCCCATCGATATAATCAAAAATCTGTGGTTCAAAAACCATATATCCTGCATTAATAGGAACGCCCTCCGTTACCTGTTTCTCTCTAAATGATTTAACAGCATTATCACCCCCAATATCTAAAACACCCTTGGACTGATCCTGGAGTACTGCTGTAAGTGTTGCAATCTTCCCCTGCTTTTTATGATAGCTTACTAGTTTTTTTATATCTACATCACAGACACC
>CAMVBT010000295.1 GCA_947165805.1 uncultured Clostridia bacterium | reverse complement strand
ATCAACGGCTGATAAAATTACAGGTCGATAAAAAGACCCGACGTATTATGCGGGAAGAGAGCTCTGCTCTCTTCCCACCATAATGCTGATATCCGGTCAGAGTACAGATGATGTCTGTATTCTGACGGGAGACCAGTACAGTAAATGATCCATATATAAAAGGAAGGTTGTTATGTATAAGAAACAAATGCTGATGCAAAGGATCGTGTGTATGATGACGCTCATAGCCTCGGCGCTCGTGTTCGTGAGCTCGCTCGGGCTGTCCACCGATCTGTATGACGCTCTTTCCAAGACGATACTTTATCCGGACTATGACCTTGACTATACGTCGGTGACGGGCTCGAGGGTGTACTACGATATGTTCGGGTTCAACTCCGATTTCACAAGGGTAGGTATCGCGCTGATACTCGTCAATCTGATACTGTTTCTTACCAACACTCATTCCCGCAGGAAATACTATATCGGCAACTACATCGCCACCGGGCTTTCCTTTGCGGCGGCGGTCGGTGTATCGATATGGTGCCTGCCGCAGATAGCGAGCTACAAGTCGCAGTTCCGTAACAACGTGAACTTTGAGGAGCTGCAGGCGTTCTCGAAGGACTGGGGAACTCTGTACATAGGGCCGGACGACACATTCTGGTTCGATATCTGTTTTGTGGTGTTCGGGATACTGCTGCTGTCGGCGGTGCTTCTCGTACTCAACTGTGTATTCAAGGTAATGGTCATGAAGGCCGAAGAACGCGCGTTAGGAAGCGGAAAGGAAGGATAATATGGCTGAAATCAATGAAGCTGTCATAAAGAAGGACCGGCTCAGATTCACAAAAAACAAGCTCTCCGCGGACCTTATAATTCTTTCGATAGTCGCGAACGCGCTCTATTTCGTTGACATCTACAGATCAAATGTCGGGAATTATTACTACAAGCTGATGATAGGCATATCCGTGGTCTACAATCTTGTGTTCATGCTGGCGGCGTTCCTCGCGTCGGAGGGAGTCAAGAACTATAAGCTCGTTTACTGCTTCGTTTCCATAGTGCTCGGTGTGCTGCAGGTCGGACGGATATTCTGGCTGCCCCTTGAGGCTCTGAACGCCCCGAACCCCGTGGTCGGTGCGGATACCGAGACCGTAATGACGAGCGGACAGTTCACTTTCGTTGCCGCGTGTCTGGTCGTTTCGGCGGCTCTGCTGGTCATAGCGGGCGTCATGGGATTGATAAAGACGATGACTCTTAACAGCTACCGCGCGGAGCTCGAAAAAAACGATAAGAGGAGCTAAACGATGAGCGATCTTAAATTAAAACATCTTGAAAAGGTCTATGACAACAAGGTCAAGGCTGTCCATGATTTCAACCTTGACGTCAAGGACGGCGAGCTGATCGTTCTCGTAGGTCCGTCGGGCTGCGGAAAGTCCACGACGCTGCGCATGGTGGCGGGGCTCGAGGATATATCCTCGGGAAACCTCATCATCGACGGCAAGGACGTTACCCAGACGGCTCCGAAGGACAGGGACATCGCGATGGTGTTCCAGAACTACGCTCTTTACGGTCACATGACGGTATATGAGAATATGGCGTTCTCGATGATGCTGCGCAAGGAGAACAAGAACGTCATTCATCAGAAGGTGCTCGCGGCGGCAGAGATACTCGACCTCACCAGCCAGCTCAACAAGAAGCCGGGACAGCTCTCCGGCGGTCAGCGCCAGAGAGTCGCCATGGGACGCGCCATAGTGCGTACCCCGAAGGTGTTCCTGTTCGACGAGCCGCTCTCGAACCTCGACGCGAAGCTCCGCAGTGCTACCAGACGTGAGATACTTCTGCTGCATAAGCGCCTCAACGCGACTATGCTGTATGTAACTCACGACCAGACCGAGGCGCTGACCCTCGCGGACAGGATAGTTTGTATGTCCATGGGTCACGTTCAGCAGATAGGTACGCCGCTTGAACTCTACGATTCGCCGGCGAACCTGTTCGTCGCGAGCTTCATCGGACTTCCGCCGATGAATCTGTTCGATGTCGAGATAAGAAACGGTCAGGCGGTCTGCGCGGACTTCACAGTGGATCTTACCGAGGACGAAAGAGAGCTTGTCGCCGCCTATGAGGGCAGGACAGTCACGATGGGCGTGCGCCCCGAGAATGTCACCGAGGGCGGTGAGATCGCGGTCGACGTATTCTCCAACGAAAATCTCGGATACAACACACTGGTCAACGGCACCGTGGGCAAGCATAAGATAACCTGCAAATTCCGTGACTGGTGTACATACAAACAGGGCGATACGGTGAAGGTATCCTTCAGCAAGAAGCATTTCTTTGACAAGGAGACCACCAACGCCATAAGATAATAAGGGAGTAATTGCAGATGCAGGATCAGAAAACAGCAAAAAAACAAGGACGCGGGATAAAAGAGGTATTCCGTAAATATATGGTAGCGCTCAAGCGTTCGCCTCAGACCATACCGCTCGTAACGCTGATCGCCGCGTTCCTTATGTATTCTCTGAACCTTTCTTCCATAGCGAATACGACCGCAAGGATCAACGGCGCGAATATGGGGCAGTGCGAGTTTGTCGCGATGCTGTTCTCGATACTCGCGTTCGTGGTCTTTCTGCGCGCGTTCCCGAAGCGCAAGAAGGCCAACAAGGTGATGCTCGGGCTGCTGGGCGGGATGCTCGCCCTGCTGGTGTTCGTGGACGTTGTGTATATCACGCGCATCGTGACTGCGACCACACGCGCGGAGAACACCATAGTGATAGACGACAATTCCCGCTACATCGGCACGGCGCAGACTGTGGTGACTCTCCACGTCGTGTTCATAGCGGTGACAGCCGTTCTGCTCATACTGCTGCCGCTCTACTCGAAGGCGATACGGAAGATAAAGACCTCCATTGATGTCGAGGGCAACGAGGATATGGCGGCTATCGACATCGCGGACGACGATCAGTGATATGTCAAAGAAAAAGCATAAGAAAGGACCGGAAACTGCCGATAAGTCGGCGGCGGACTACTACAAGCTGAAAACGGACGCCGTCGAGCGTCTGGTCAACACGGAAAACGCCCCCGAGGTATCGGAGGCGGAGATAAAAAAGTACACATCAAAGAAAAAATTCAGTATTCCCGCATGGCTCAAGATCATATTTGTGAAGTTCTGGTTTGCCGGTGCCGTGTGCTACTTCTTCCTGTGGGGACTCGGAATGTACCTGCAGGGCATCGAGCTGATGGTGGTGCTGGCGATAGGGCTTGGCGTCGTGACCGATCTGATGACGAACAGGGTGCTGCGCCGCATAGAACCCTCCGAGCGCGCTTTCGACAAGTGGATGATGGTCACGGTCAGACAGTTCTGGTCGATATTCGTGAATGTGATCTATTCCGGAGTCGTGCTTTACTGCGTATTCAGGACATATTACGTCATAAATCTCCTCATGGGCGTTGACCCTAATGT
>CAMVBT010000294.1 GCA_947165805.1 uncultured Clostridia bacterium | reverse complement strand
GTGATCTTTATGGAGACCGTATCGGTGATCGCGCAGTCTATCTGGCGGCGCGCGTCCTGAATGCTTCTGACGATGTCGCGGGCAAAGCCTTCCTCACGCAGCTCGTCGGTTATCGTAAGATCGAGCGAAACGATTATGCCCTTCTCACTTGCGACGTGCTGACCTGCCTTGGCCTGATATGTCACAAGTATGACTTCGGAGTCGAAGGTCTCCTTCGCGCCGTTGATCTCGAGCTCCGCGCCGTTCGCCGTAAGCGCGAACTTCCCGCTCTTCACGGCCTTGATGATATCCGGCACTCTGTCGGGATAGCGGTTTCTGATCTCGTTGAAATTGGGAGCGTACTTCACTTCCGCGATGCTGTCGACGCTGTCGAGCACCTCGACCTTCTTGACATTCAGCTCTTCGGCTATGATATCGCGGAACGCCTCGATCACGGGTATGCCTGCATTGTCGGAGAGCGCCACGCCGAGTGTGAGCAGGGGCTGGCGGTTCTTGACATTGTTCTTGCTTCTGATCGAGCGCGCGAGGTAGATCACATTTCTTACGAGCTCTACCTGTGCGAGAAGCTCGTCATCCCTGAAGCTCTCGGGTATCTCAGGCCACGACTCGAGGTGAACGGAGAATCCGCCTGTAAGTGTGCGGTATATCTTCTCGGAAATTATGGGCGCTACCGGAGCGAACAACTTGGTCATATTGACAAGCACATAGTACAGTGTCTCATAAGCGTTCTTCTTGTCCGCGGACATGCCCTTCTCCCAGAATCTTCTTCTGGAGCGGCGTATGAACCAGTTGGTAAGACCGTCCACAAGCTCGATGAGGCTGTCCACATACTTGTTGACATAGTACGCGTCCATATTCTTCGTGATGTTGTCGGTCGCCTCACAGAGCTTCGCGAGCATCCAGCGGTCAAGCTGATTGTCGCTGGTCGGCGGAGTAAGGGTCTCCGGACGGAAATCGTCGATATTCGCGTAGGAAATGAAGAAGTTGCAGGCGTTCCAGTAAGGAAGTATAATCTGCTGGAGCGCGTCCTGAATGCCGTTGTCGTCGAACAGCAGATCGCCGATGAGCATGGCGTTCGTCTGATAGAGATACAGGCGGAACGCGTCGGTGCCGTACTTCTTCATCAGAAGCATCGGGTCGGTGTAGTTCTTCGAGGACTTGGAGAGCTTCTTGCCGTCCTTCGCGAGTATGGTTCCGTGAACTATGCAGTTGGAGAAGCAGGGCTTATCGAACAGCGCCACGGACAGGACATGGAGATAATAGAACCAGCAGCGTATCTGACCGGTGTACTCCACGATGAAATCGGACGGGAAGTGAGAATCGAACCATTCCTTGTTTTCAAACGGATAATGCTTCTGCGCGAACGGAACGGAACCGCTCTCGAACCAGCAGTCGAGGACTTCGGGGACTCTGACCATCGTGCCGCCGCAGTCGGGGCAGCTGCACTTGAACTTCACCTTGTCCATATACTGTCTGTGCAGGTTTGTGAGCCTTACGCCGCTCTTTTCCTCTATCTCGTCGATAGAGCCGAGGACTTCTCTCTTTCCGCACTTGTCGCACTCCCAGATCGGTATGGGCGTCGACCAGTAGCGGTTGCGGGAGATGTTCCAGTCACGGGCGTTCTCCAGCCACTTGCCGAATCTGCCGTGCTTTACGGTCTCGGGCACCCAGTTGATATCTTCGTTGCACTCGATGAGCCTGTCCTTGATCTTGCCGATATCGAAATACCACGCGTCCATTGCCTTGTAGATAAGCGGGCGCTTGCATCTCCAGCAGTGAGGATAGTTATGCTCTATTGTGCCGTCCGCGACAGCCTTCCCGTTATCGTAAAGGAAGCGTATCACAGTCGGGTTCATCTCTATTACGTTCTTTTCGCCGTCGGGCTCATAGAAGTCGGTGACCTCCGCGGTGAAGCGGCCCTTGGCGTCCACGGGGTTGACGAGCGGGATACCGTTGTTCTTGCAGGTCCAGTAGTCGTCCTCACCGAACGCGGGAGCGGTATGAACGATGCCGACACCCTCGTCGGAGCCGACATAATCCGCGGTAACGACTCTGAAGGCCTTGTCCTTCATGTCCGCGAAATACGGGAACAGGGGCTCATAGGTGCGTCCCACGAGGTCCGCGCCCTTGCAGGACTTGACGATAACGGGCTCCTTGCCGAATATCTTCTCATACTTGGAAAGCACGTTGGTGCAGGCGATGAATATCTCCTCGCCGACGTCAACGAAGGAATAATCCAGAGCTTCACCGACAGCGAGGCAGAGGTTCGACGGGAGCGTCCACGGCGTAGTCGTCCACGCGAGGAAGAATACGGGCTTGCCGTCTATCTTTTCGTCAGTGGCGAACTTCGCGATTATCCACCTGTCCTGACGCGGACGTGTGGAGTCGGACTCTCTTGTATCGGATATGGAAAGCGAGGTCTCGCAGTGCGTGCAGTAGGGCGTAACGCGGTAGTCGCGGTAGATGAGGCCCTTGTCATAGCACTTCTTGAACGCCCACATGACGCTCTCCATAAAGGTCGGGTTCATGGTCTTGTACGCACCGTCATAATCGACCCAGCGCGCCATCTGCTCGACGTATTCCTTCCACGCCTCATTGTTTCCGGAAACGAGCTCAAAGCACTTGTCGTTGAACACGTCGATGCCGAGGGTGTTCTCGATGTAGTTCTTGTCGTCGATGCCGAGGTCCTTTTCGACCTGATTCTCAATGGGCAGGCCGTGGCAGTCCCAGCCCCATACTCTCGGCACCTTGTAGCCCTTCATGGTCCAGTATCTCGCGACCATGTCCTTAATGAAGGAAACAAGTATCGTGCCGTGATGCGGCTTTCCTGTCGGGAACGGAGGTCCGTCATAGAAGACCACTTCTTCCGCGCCTTCCTTGTTGACCGACTTTTCAAAGACCTTCTCTTCTCTCCAGAATTTCAGGATATTTTCCTGTATCGCGGAGATGTCGGGTTTTCCTGCGAGTTCTTCGTACTTCATAATAAATCACCTTTTCATGGCCGGGGCCGTTCTATTTAACCTCCGGCGAAATTAATATACGGAATATTATACCACGCACAGCGCGGCTTGTCAAGATATTCTGACGATTTTCCTGTTCAGAGCCGCTTACCGGAACAACTTCGGCAGCCCGTTGTACAGTGTGCGGAGCACCGCGTTCCTGTCATGGCCGCAGCCCGGGCATATACACCGGTACAGATTGCCGCCGGAGCGCTCCCCGCTCCATACGAACGTATCGGTGAGCTTACTCATCGCGTCTGTCTGGGGCGACAGATTAGGCTCGGCGATGTCCGTGTCCCCGCAGCCGGCATAGATGTAGAAGTCCTTTGACGTATAGCCGCTCGCCGCTATCTCGCGCCGGAGCTCCGCAGCGGTGTCGTCCGGCCTGATGCCGCCGCCCTTTGTTCCGAGCTCCCAGCAGTCGCCGCTCAT
>CAMVBT010000293.1 GCA_947165805.1 uncultured Clostridia bacterium | reverse complement strand
CCGCAAGGACATCAAAGGTCTCGCCGAGTTCCAATAAGTTCTCGTCATCAAGGCTCATATAGATGTATGCCACAACGCTTGAGGTGTACTCGAGTCCGCTCTCATCGAGCTGGAAGCCGTAGATACCGTCATCGGTAATGGTCGGCTCTATCTCAAATGTGATGAGCTGGCTCTTTTCCCCGCCGCCTTCACCGGCGTAATCGAAGTAGCTTTCATCGTAGCCCTCTGCGTTACCGTCCTCGCTGTACCAGTCGCCGTCCTCGGTGAAGAATACCTCGTTGGTATACCCGTTGTCGGAATAACCCTTTGCTATCATATCCACGAGCGAGAGATAATAAGGGCTGATGCAGACACCGGAGAATATCCCGAGCTCATTGGAGCCCTGAAGCTGGAGCGGATAGTAAACGGAGAGTCCGGAGGCGTTCTTGTGATCCACGCCGTTCTTATTGTAAACTATGCAGTTGTCAAGCGCCTTTTTAACGGCACTGCCGTCCGCATAGGCGGAGCAGTTCGACAGTATGCCGCCGATATCGACCATATTCGTGTAGCCCTCGGACTTGTTGTTGCCGCCGAAGTTGTCCGCACCGTTCACGCCCCTGACTATCCCCGCGAGGTCGCTCAGACCGGCGTTGTAAAGCTGCTGTGCGTAGTCGTTGAACGCTATCGTGAAATCGTCGAACTTTTCAAGGTCGATGATCGTAAAGGTGCAGTCGCTTTCCTGCCCGGCCGCGGCACATTCGTCATAGAAGCTGTCCGTTATCACCTTGCCGAGCTGCGCGCCGTCCGCGGACGGGTTCTGCGCGAGGAAGGCGCCGTACGCGGTGTAATCCCAGCCGGAGCCCGGCTCTGTCTCCTGCGAGCCGTAGAAATATCTCGCGTATGTAGCGAGGACATTGGCTGTTTCCGCTGTTCCCATAAGGCAGCAGTCAAAGCCTATGAACTCGAATTTATCTGTCATATTCGCGTAGACACGCGAAAGTGCGGTGTTGATCTCCGACAATGAGAGAGAATTTCCTTCATTCAGCTCGTCGAAGCAGGCTCCCGTGATGCTTCCGCCGCCGTGATCCCAGAATACCACGCCCATTTTTTCGGCCGGGTAGTTCTCAACTCCCCAACTGAGGAAGTCTTCAAGCGTCGCCGGATCGCCCATATTGGTAAGCGACACGGAATCCGCAAGCTGTATATCCTGATTCTGTACCACATAGCGCTCGGCTTCTCCGGCGCTGAACACTTCGTTCATCCACTCCGACGTGCCGCCTGTCTGTATCACGAATCTCACGTTGTCGCTGCCCTCGGCCTCAAGCATCTGCATTATGTCCGAGGTCGCCGCGCCTCCGCCGCTCTCGAGGTCGGTGCCGCAGAGATAAACGAATATCGTCCATGTATCCGCTCCGCCCATAGCCGACGATTTCTTCGGCGCGCGGGTGATGCTCATTTTGCCGTCCGAGCCGTTGACCTTCATCGCAAAGCCGGAAACCTTCTTCTCCGACGCCGCGCTGTCTTCCGCGCCCGCTCCGTCATCGGTGCTTTCGGCGGCCGGTCCGTCATTGCCGGTATCGGCCGGGGACGTGTCCGCAGCCGTCGTTGTCTGCTCGGGAGCGCTGTCCTGTGCAGCCGCAGTCGTCTGCGCAGGCTCACCGCCGGAGCAGCCCGACGCGAGCAGCACCGCCGATGCCGCAAATGCGGCTATGATCTTCTTTTTCATAATGACATCCTTTCCTGTATCTATGGCAGTATTCCCGGAGGTTTTTACGCAAAGATCCGGAAACTTTCTTCACCACGTTCCATGGTTCGGTGTACTGTTCATTATTTATCGCTTTTCTCCGCGAGCATGCTCTCCAGCTTCGCGAGGTGCTCTCTTACGGCATCTATCTCCGCTTTTATGTCAGCGGTGCCGTTTTCCTCATGCTCTTCCTTCTTGTTGAACTCCGCGACCTCGCTGATAGCGTTGACAACGATGCCGACAACGACATTCATCATCACGAATGAGGAGATCAGGACAAACGGTACAAAGTACGCCCACGCATAGCCGAATACTTCCATAACGGGGCGGCTTATGCCCATTGACCAGCTTTCGAGCGTCATTACCTGGAACAGCGTGTACATCGCCTTCGGAATATCGCCGAACCACTCCGGGAACGCCGCGCCGAACTGCGTTACGCCGATTATCGAGAATATGTAGTAGATTATCAGCAGCAGGAACGCCGTCCACGACATTCCGGGTATCGACTTTCCTATAGCGCCGATTATTATCTGCAGGGGTTTGAGCGAGCTTATCATCTTGAAGCCGCGCAGACCTTTGAGCGAGCGGAATACCCTGAATACGCGCAGTATTCTTATGGACGAGAGCACCGCGAGTCCGGACAGCACAGATGTGATGATTATGATGAAGTCGAACCAGTTCCATCCGCTCTTGAAATAGCCGAAGAATTTGTATGCGACCATTTTCAGCAGCATTTCGACAATGAAAATGCCGAGGCATACCATGTCAAGTATCTCCAGCACGTCGCCTATCGAGCCCGTAATTATCGGAGAGGTCTGCAGGCCGAGTATGATCGAGTTTATCACGATAACGACAAGTATCGTGTTCTGAAACAGCTTCCCGTCAACAAAATCCCTTAGTTTCTGCATATATATCGTACCTTTCACTGATTTGAATTGTGCATACATACCATAAAATTATAGCTTAAATCGGAAAATTTTTCAACAAAATTTGCGTAAACGTCAAAAAACTTGCGCAAATGTCAGAAAACTGCCGTTCAGACCGTCTGACGACGGTTTGACAAGCTCCCTGCGGTATGATATAATGGAAGAAAACCTTACCGGTGAGGAGTGAAACGCATGGACATAAGGATCGCCGTTGTCGATAATTCCGAAAAAGACAGGGAAAGACTGACCTCTGCGCTCCGTGAGCGTTTCAGCGCGAATAACAGCCACAGGCTGATGCTTTACAGCTTCGGTAACAGCGAGGAGTTCATGGCGGACAGCGCCTGCCGCTCGTTCAATGCCGTGTTCCTCGATATCTTCATGGACGGTATGACGGGTATCGAGCTTGCGGAACGGCTTCGCGCAGATGATCCTATCCTTGCTATCGTATTCGTCACAAGCTCGCCCGATATGTACGCCGCCGCCGCGCCGCTGGGAATGTTCGATTATCTGCAGAAGCCCTTTGAGACAGACAGGCTGGACGCGCTGGTCGGGCGTCTGCTCGCATATCTGCCCATGGTAAGCACGCGCGCGGAGCAGACGGTGAGCATCAGGGTGCCGCACAGGGAAGTCCGCCTGCGCCTGTCCGAGATAATATGCATCCTGTCGAACGACCACGTGACAGAGATATATGCGGAGAACCGCGAAATGATACAAAGCAATATGAAATTCGGCGAGATCGCAGCCCTGCTGATAAACAGCGACAGCCGTTTCCTTGAATGCAACAGGGGCATTATCGTCAAGATGGATCACA
>CAMVBT010000292.1 GCA_947165805.1 uncultured Clostridia bacterium | reverse complement strand
CGAGAACGAGAAGTAGAGTATCCCGTTGTCGAGCAGCACAGCTTCGAGAGTAGGTATCTCGAACGCCGTGCGCACGAGGTTGTATTCGGTCTCCTCGCCGTTCCTTCTTACGACGAAGCGGCGTTTCGTTCCCTCGTCGCCGTAGCGGAGCTGCTCGCTCGCCGAAGCGTAGCCGCTTTCAAGTATGCTCTTGCCCTCCACGGAGATTATGACATCTCCGGGAAGTATTCCCTCGGCGGCCGCGGAAGAGCCCGCGTACACGTTGGTTATCTTGATGTAGCCGCTCTCCTCCTTCTCGAACACTATACCCAGTCCGACCGCGTTTCCGCTTTCGATCCTTGTTTTATAGTAGTATTCGTCGGTGGAGTAGAACTTTGCGGCTTTGTCGTCAATGCAGGTGAGATAGCCCGAGTACACTCCGGACTTCATATCGGCATCATTTACCTCGTAGAGCGAATAATTGCGGATATAAGAGTCTATCTCCTGAAGTCTTGTGTATATCTCGCCGCGCTGCTGTACGTCCGCTATCTTGTCATTATAGTTGTTCAGCGACACCGTCATAGTAATGACGAAGGTCACCGCACAGGCGATAGCCGCAATGCTTATGGCTATGCCGATCGGTATTTTTCTGTTCATAAACTTACCTTGTATTTATATATATATTAGTCCACCGGAAGCGCCACAACGCTGAACGGGTCTATGCGATTGCCGTCCTTGCGCACCTCGAAGTGCAGATGCGGTCCCGTTGACCAGCCTGTGGAGCCTACAGCGCCTATGACCTCGTTCTTGCCGACATTCTGGCCCACCGTGACATAAATAGCGCTGAGATGAGCGTACAGCGTCTGATAGCCGTTTCCGTGGTCGATAACGACATACATTCCGTAGTCATAGCCGGGTATGTAGGTCGTCTTGGCGACAAGCACCTCGCCGCCCTTTGAGGCGTAGACGTTCGCGCCCATGATGCCGCTGTTGCCGATATCTATACCGCCGTGATTGCCTCCGCGCCACGAGTCATAGCCGAAGTAGGTGGTTATCAGGTGGTAGCTCGGGTTCACCGGCCACGCCCATTCGCCCTCATCGTAGACCGTGTTGTTCTTCGCGCGCTCCTTCGCACGGCGTATCTCCTCCTCCAGAGCTGCCTGAGCCTTGTCGCGGTCAGCCTGTGTCAGTTTCTTCTGATACTGGAGGTTCGCCTGACGGTCCTTTAAGTTCTGTATCTGCACGGAGTATGTATTGTATTCCGACCAGTAGCCCGCGTTGAGGTCGTTGTAGTACTTGATCTCCTCATCGAGAGCGTACTTCTCGTCCTCGAGCTCCTGCCGCTCTGTCTCGAGCGTGATCTTGTCCGCCGCGAGCTGATCCTTGTCCTTCTCGAGCTGGGTCTTTATGTTGCCGAGCTCGGTCTTGACGTCCTCCTGGAAGTGTATGTCGTCAAGCAGCTTCTGCATGAACTTCATATTCTGGTCGCTGGCATTCTTGAGTATCTCGCTGCGCACGAATATGTCATAGAAGTCCTCGGCTCCCGCAATTACCGACAGGTAATTCGACGAGTCCGTCATATACATGGCCTTGACGATCTGCCCGAAGCGGTGTACGTTGTCGAGGTTTTCCTCTTCCAGACGGGCGATCTGCTCCTCGGTGTCGATTATCCTGCGTTCAGTTTCGGATATCTCGATCTCCTTGTCCGCGATACGCTGTTCGACGTCGGCAATGTCGGCTTCCTTGGCGATGATCTCCTGTTCCTTGTTTGAAACATCAAGGTTCACGAGGTCTATCTTGTTCTGCGTGGCAACGATGTAATTCCAGTAGTTGTCCTGCTGTACCTCATTTGCCTCTATGTCGGTGCCGGCTGCCGCGATCTTCTGCTCGATATCCTTTATCTTCGCGTCGGCGTCGGCTATCTGCTGTGCCAGATCGGCCTGGGTATCGGCATAGGACACTACGGGCATATACGCTCCCTGCCCCGCAAGCACCACAGCCGCGCAGCCCAGCAGCGACAGCGCCGTGTTCCTTATCCTGCGCAATATTCTTTTCTTCATACTGTCTTATCAAACCTTTACATACTTGCCTGTGCTTATTATCGTTCCTATCGCTCCGAGCAGAGCTCCGAGCACGCAGTCCGCCGCCAGCAGATACCATGTTATGCTGTCGAACTGCACGATATTCACAAGTCCGAAGATGCGCCAGATCGTTATATCGTCCTCAAAGAGCTGGATTATGACCTCGTAGATGACCTTGGTGAGTCCCCACGCGGCAGCTCCCGCGGCGATGCCTATGAACATACCCTCGATGAAGAACGGTATCTTGACGAAGGCGTTCGTGGCTCCGACGACCTTCATTATGTTTATTTCCTTCGCGCGGGCGAAAACGCTGCTGCGAATGGCATTGTACACGATTATGACGCTTGTGACGATCATTACTCCCAGAAGTCCCAGCGCTATGACCGACAGTGTCGCGCGGATATTTACCATTGCGCGCGCGAAGTCGTAAGGCGCGTCAACGCGCTCGACGCCCTCTATCGACCTGAATTCCGCAGCCGTGTCGCTTATGCGGGAAACGTCCGAGACCGTAACGCGGAAGGTATCGGGCATGGGGTTCTCGTCAAGGTACTCAAAGAGCTGCGCATAGTCAGACAGCTTCTCCTGCTGGTCCTTCCACGCCTGTTCCTTGGAGTAGTAGACCACTCCGCCGGTCATGGTGTTGGGGTTCGCGGAGATGACATCGGAGATGTGGCTGAGCTGTTCCGCGGACAGATCGCCGCTCACATATACGGATATCTCGTTCTTTTCCTCTATATTTGTCATTATGATATTGATATCCATTGCTATAAGCACGGACAGCCCTATGAGCAGAAGACTCACGAGCAGCACGCAGAAGCTCGCAACAGACATCATTGCGTTCCTGAAAACCGAACCTACCCCGCGTCTGACGAGGTAGCCGAAGTTGCTCATTCTCATTAAAAGCTCATTCTCCTTCTATTGCGCTCTCTATTATACCGTCGTAGGCCACGCTGCCTTCCTTGAGGTTTATTACTCTGCCTCCGTAGTATTTTACAAGGTCGTGGTTATGCGTTACCATTATGACCGTAGTGCCGCAGTCGTTGATATCCTGGAGCAGCTCGACTATGTCGTAGGAGAGCTTGGGGTCGATGTTGCCCGTAGGCTCGTCCGCTATGATGATCTTAGGGTCGCAGGCGAAGGCGCGGGCTATGGCAACACGCTGCTGCTCACCTCCGGAGAGCTGTCCCGGGTATGCCTTCGCCTTGTCTGTGAGGCGCACAAGGTCGAGCACATACGGTACGCGCTGTCTTATATATTTCTTCGACTTGTCTATGACGCGCAGAACAAAGGCCACATTCTCATAAACGGTCAGCGTCGGTATGAGTCTGAAATCCTGGAATATCATACCGAGCGAGCGCCTGAAATACGGGAGCTTGCGGCGTCTGAGCTTTGTGAGGTTATAGCCGTTGACAAAAACGCGCCCGCCGGTGGGCTGTATCTCTC
>CAMVBT010000291.1 GCA_947165805.1 uncultured Clostridia bacterium | reverse complement strand
GCTGCGGAGAGCGAGGCTGAAGCCGTGGAAGAGGAGATCACGGAAGCTCCGGTGTTCGGCGAGGGTGTATGGGAGCTCAGCATGGGCGGAAAGGCAGTACTCTACCTTGTGTTCACAAGCCCGACCGAGGGCCGCACCGAGAGCGCGGCCGGTTACGGCGGAACACCGTTCACCTGCGAGCAGGACGGCTTCGATATGGTATTCCATTTCGGCAGCGCGGACGATAATACTCCCGCAAAGTGCAGCGAGGGCGATGCCGAGATAACGTTCACCATGGACGGCGGCACGGAACTGACCTATCAGATAGACTACATTCCCTGCGACGACCCCGCTTCGTTCACTGTGGAAGTCTCCGACGCCGACACCGAAGGCCTCATAGACCTCGCTGATGCCCGGCTGGAGATAGACACAGCCAATCAGAAGGTCAACGTATATGTCGACGGCGAGCTTATCCCCGAGAGCGCATACACTGTACGCTACTTCTTCCATATGTACACCGACAACGGCGAAACTCTCTCGCTTTCCGGAACGGATTACCCGAACCAGCCCGGTACCTACATCGCTACTATCACTCCCAACGCGGGCTATACCGGCGAGGCGAGAAGTGACGAATTCACCGTAAGATCTGCCGCAAACGGCGGAGATACCACAGAGCCCAATCCCCATACCGGCACAGAGGGCTTTGCCGCTTCTCTCGTACTTGCGGGAATGTTCGGAGCTGCCGCGTTCGGCGCTATGAAGCTTCGCAGAAAGTAATGATACAATGAAAAACAGCCGCCTGCCCCGCGTGGACAGGCGGTTTTTTCGCGCAAAAAACTCCCGCGGGCAAGCTGTCCGCGGGAGCGCTTATACGCTGTAAGCCTTAATTGCTTATTGTGCTGTACATGAAGTACTTGTAACCGAGCGGGTTGCTGAAGAAGCCGCTTACGTTCTTGCTCAGCATATAGATGTCGGTGTAGTAGTAGATAGGAGTGAGGCAGCCTGTCTGCATGAGCAGGTCTTCCGCCTTGTGCATGAGAGCATAGCGGGTGTTGTTGTCTGTGCAGCTCTTGATCTTAGCCATAAGAGCGTCATAGGTCTGAGCCCATGTGCCGTTGTCCACCTTGAGATCAACGCCCACATCGGTGCAGTCGATGCTGTAAGCAGCTACGCCCGCGTGGTCGCCTCTGCCGAACTGAACATCGTTGTTGCCCGACGCTGTCGTCCACATATCGAGGAAGCTGATAGGATCGTTGTAGTCGGCGAGCCAGCCGTTTCTCGCAACGGTGTAGTCGCCGTTCTTACGGGTCTCGAGGAAGGTAGCCCATTCCTGGTTCTGGAGGCTCATATTGATGCCTACGCCGGCGAAGATGCCCTGAATGTTCTCCGCGATAGCCTTATGAGCTTCGCTTGTGTTGTAGAGGTAAGTCATCGAGGGGATATCGGTGAACTTTCCGGAAGCTTCGTCGTAGGTGTAATACTTCCTGAGGGTCGCCAGAGCGGAATCCCAGTTGCTCTGGTAAGCGTCTGCCGCCACATTGTAGTAGCCCGCGTAGCCGGAACCGTTACCGGCCTTCTGGTAGAACTGCGAGCCGTCCGCGTCCGTAAGTCCCATAGCCACGAACGAGGAAGCGGGTACCTGACCGCCCTGAGCTATGCTCTCAACGATATAGTTACGGTCTATGAGAAGTCCGAGGGCTTTTCTGATCTCGGCCTCTGCGTCTGCTCTCTCCTTGCCCGTGAGGGTGCTCGAAGCGGGAAGAACGGAATTGTTGATGTTCCAGCATACATAGTATGTGCCGAGCTGACCTGCTACCTTATACTCGTCCGGGTACTTTACCTTGAGGTTAGCCATTTCGTTTGTGGGCACATCGTCTATAAGCTGCCAGCTTCCGTTCTCGAAGTTGGTGAGCATATTGTTGGAGTCATCGGACAGATAGAAGTTGATCTTGTCCATAGTTACCTTGCCGGCATCGAGATAGTTGTCGTTCTTCTCGAGGGTGATAACGCTGTTGTGAGTCCAGCCTGTCATCTTGTAAGCGCCGTTGGAGACATAGGTCGAGGGGTCGGTAGCCCAGCTCTCGTTGGATACCACGTCTTCACGAACGGGATAGTAGGACGGGAAAGCAAGAAGCTCATTCCAGTACGAAGCGGCGTTGTTGAGTACTACCTCGAGAGTCTTGTCGTCCTTTGCGGTGACTGCGAGCTTTGCGTCGGGGTTCTTGAGGTTGCCCGCGTCATCTTCCTCCCACATTTCCGCGTAGCCCTTCACGATCTCGAGCATATAGCAGTAGTCTGCGGCGAGTGCGGGAGAAGCCGATCTGTTCCAAGAGAAAACGAAATCGTTCGCGGTAACGTCCTTGCCGTCGGACCACTTTGCGCCGTCACGCAGGGTGTAGGTGTAGGTCACGGTGCCGTCGGCGTTCTCAACGCCCGCGGGAAGCTCCGTGGCGAGGTCGGGAACTATCTCCAGCACGCCGGAAGAGTTCATATCCCACTTTGCGAGACCCGAGAACAGGTGGCAGCAGAGTGTCGCGCCGTCAACAGCCGAGTTGAGCGCGGGGTCGAGCGTCGCGGGCTCGGAAGCGAGGCAGACACTGATCTCCTGCGGTCCCGAAGCGCTGCCGGACGCACCGCCGGACGCGCCGCCGCTGTTGGTATTTCCCTGATTTCCCGCGCAGCCGGATACTGCGAGGAGCGCCGCCGTCACCGCAGCGGCAAATGTCTTCTTTTTCATAAAATTCCTCCAATTTTTGCGAGACCGCTTTCCGTGAAGATCTCCGGTGTTTTCCGGATATACGGTCTTGTTATTTATGGCAGCATATCCGTGCTGCCGTTTATACCAACCGTGAAAACACGGGAAGGTGCGTCAAAGTATGTGGCACGCCGCGAAATGCCCGCTCGATATCTCTTTCAGCTCGGGCATGGACTCGGCGCATTTCGGGGTCGCGTATGCGCATCTTGTGCGGAAGGGACAGCCGGAAGGCGCGTTCAGCGGGCTCGGGATATCTCCCGAAAGCACTATGCGCTTGTTCGCTCTCGCTTCCTTCGGGTCGGGTACGGGCACCGCAGACAGAAGTGACTTGCTGTACGGGTGCTGCGGGTGGTCGTATATCTCCTTCGCGTCCGCGAGCTCGACCATCTTGCCGAGGTACATCACGGCGATACGGTCGCTTATATGCCGCACAACGAGCAGGTCGTGCGCAATAAACAGATAAGTGAGCCCGAGCTTTTCCTGCAGCTCGTCGAACATATTGATGACCTGCGCCTGAATGGATACGTCAAGCGCCGAAACAGGCTCGTCGCAGACGATGAATTCCGGGTTTACCGCAAGTGAGCGCGCGATGCCGATACGCTGTCTCTGACCGCCGGAGAACTCGTGCGCATAGCGCGAGGCGTGCTCGGAGTTCAGCCCGACATAACCCATGAGCTCGAGTATGCGTTCGCGGCGCTGCTCCTTGCTGTCGTACATCTTATGGATATCGAGGGGCTCCGCGATGATATCGGACACCGTCATTCTCGGGTTCAGCGAGGAATACGGGTCCTGAAACACCATTGTCGCCT
>CAMVBT010000290.1 GCA_947165805.1 uncultured Clostridia bacterium | reverse complement strand
GCGAAAAGGACGCTGCCGCGGCAGGACAATAAGGAGCATATCATGGAAATAAAACTTCACAGCGGCAGTACAAGCGCCGTCATCATAGAAAAAGGCGCCGAACTTCGTTCTCTCAATATCGGCGGCAGAGAGCTTATGTGGCAGGCTGACCCCGCATACTGGGGAAAGACCTCTCCCCTGCTTTTCCCAATGATCGGCAATCTTCGCGGAGGCAAGACCCTGATAAACGGCAAGGAATATGCGATCACCAAACACGGTTTCGCACGGGACAATGTTTTCGGGGCAAGGCAGATATCCGATAATTCGGCAGAGTTCACTTTTTTCTCCGATGAAGAAACACGAAAGAGCTTCCCGTTCGATTTTGAGCTTTCGCTGAAATATACGCTGTACAGCGATTCGCTGGAGATCATCTACACGGTAAAAAACAACAGCCCGGAAACAATGCCGTACTGCATAGGCGCTCACCCCGCGTTCAACTGCCCGTTTGAGGATAACACGGACTTCTCCGGCTATAAACTTGTTTTTGAAAAGCCGGAAACTGTCAGAAGCCCTGTGATGGACCTCGAAACAAGAATGTGGGGCGACAATGACCGCATCGAACGCCTGAACAACAGCAGAGAATTCAGACTTGCGTACCCGCTGTTCGACAACGACTGCGTTTATTTTGACACGATAGCGTCAAAGTCCGTTTCGCTCATCTCCGATAAGAGCGGCAAAGGCGTGAACGTGAGCTGGGAAGGCTTTGAAACTCTCGGCGTATGGACGCCCGACCACAAGAACGCACCGTTTGTCTGCATCGAGCCATGGTGCGGCTGTGACGATTATGACACCGACAGCGGCGTATTCGCGGAAAAACGCGGAATACAATCGCTGCCTACCGGAAGCTCAAAGCAGTATAAACTGACGATCAGGACAATATAACAAAAATATCCCCGGAGCAGCTTCACAGGCCGCTTCGGGGATCTTTTCATTCAGTTGATTATTATAGGTTTTGCGGTATAGTCGAGACCGCATACCCTGCGCTTCGGGAATGCCAGAGCGTACAGGTCTCCGGCCCGCGCTTCAAGTGCCGCGGAACGTGCCGCTTTCCCGCCGAACTCAGCAAGCGCTTTCAGCGACGTATCGACCGGAAGTGAGCACTCCGCCGCGGCAAGTATCTCCCTGCCCTTTGAGTTCATTCCGAGTATATGGACATAGGGCGGCGGAGATTTCAAGTCGGATTTCTTTATTCCGATGAATTCCGCCATTATGATGCGCCTTATACGCGACATCGTGTAGCGCTTCGTCTTTATCAGCATATACAGCTCGGCAAGATTTGTCGATACTCTCGCGGACTTGTATATCCTGTTTTCCAGCCCCATGAGAACGTTCGGTGCCTTTTCAAGCTCCTCCGGCGACATGGTGCGGAGCTTTGCGAGGATAGCTGTCTCAAGGTTGCGTATATCCGCTGTTTCGGTATCGCTGTTCACGGGGAGCTCGGGAACGAACGCTCCTATATCCTCTCCGGCAAGCAGTGAACGTCGTATATGCGCCGCGGAGGCGTAATATCCGCTGGTCTTTCCGCTGTCGTGCTGCGTGCCGACACGCTTTATAGTCACGGGCTTTATGCTCGAACCGTACTCGCTGAGAGCTTTCAGATACTCTACCGCAAGAGTGTTGTTCGGAGCCGTGAGCGCGTCAAGTATGTCCTCCTCATAGTATTTTTCTATGGTTTTCTGAAGGGCGACGGGATAGCTGTCTCCGCTTTTCATATACATGAAGAAATCATCGTGCTGCGAAGCGAAGATCACCGCTCCGGCAGTTTCCTCGAGCAGCGATACATCGCCGCATTCGCTGCCGAAGCTTATCATCTCCACACAGCCGAGGGAATTGAGCAGAGACACCGCTCCGGACGCGAACTGTTCGGCGCTTCCGAGCGCATACAGGGAGCTCTATCACCATATCGGCGCCGTATTTAAGTGCTGTCTCCGTTCGTCTGTACTTGTCGAATATCGCGGTATCACCGCGCTGAGTGAAATTACCGCTCATAACGACAACGATATGAGAAGCTCCGTAAAGCTCCTTGGTCTTTTCGATATGATATTTATGACCGTTGTGGAAAGGATTGTATTCCGCTGTTATACCGCATATCTTCATATCAGAAGCCCCCTTTCAGCGTATTTGACGAATTGTTTCCGAAAATTATATCCCTTATCTCATGTTCGGCTTTCATGACTTCATCGTGAAATTCCGAAGCGGACATACGATAAGCTCCGCTGCCCATAATTATTATCTGTTCAAGCCTGTCGGACGTCGCCACACGGACACGGTGCTTCTTACTGAGCTCATGAGATGCCTTTTCGATGTACATATCCGCAGTTTCCGCTTCTTTGGTGTAGATGACCGTTATGCCGTTTATCTCCTCGACTTCGCGTTCATTGCCCTTTATACGATACGCATCGAAAACCAGTATAAGATTGCAGCGGGTAAAGCCGCGGTAATTGCACATCGCGTTTATCAGCGTATTCCTCGCGAGCTCGAGATTATCTTTTGCAAGGCTGCTCAGCTCGTCCCACGCGAATATGATATTGTAGCCGTCTACAAGCAGATACTCGTCGCCCGTGTTCAAGGGCTTGTACACATATTCCTTCTCATTGTGCTTTTTCTCTGTGACCATTGCGGAACGCGGGTCGCGGTTTATCTTGCCGTATGTGCGCTCAAATATCGCCATGAGCTCTTTATCGTCATAGGAAGCGGCAGACGCGCGGCGTACCGGAGCAGGCTCCTGCGCGGTATCCGGCTTTTCCGGCGCGAGCACCGACGGCAGATGCATATACTCCGGAACTTCGTTCCATTTCACAACAAAGCCTGCTCCGTGTGAGCAGAACACACTGTCCGCCGTATTGTCAAGGTCGGACTCCGCATTGTAGCCTGTCTCCGAAACTATACGCTCCTGCTCCGCGCACGGGAAAAATCCGCCGAACGATACGGACAGCCGACCTCTGCCCTTCGAGTAGCCGGCAAGCTCGGTCTGATATCCGCGCATCTTCGCTATGGGAGCGGAACCCGTTATCACAGAGAGCCCGGTCTCGGTATCGGAGGGCCGGGGCTGTGAAAAGTCGGCTCCGAGCCTTTGCAGGTCGCTCATGGCACGTCCGACGAATTCGTCGGGGAGCTCTATGCGAAGGTCATAGTAAGGCTCGAGCAATATGCTCTCCGCGGACATGAGACCCATTCTTACCGCACGGTATGTTGCCTGCCGGAAGTCGCCGCCTTCCGTGTGTTTCAGGTGCGCCCTGCCGCCCGCGACAGTTATCTTCATATCGGTTATCGGGGAGCCGGTCAGGACTCCGAGATGCGTTTTCTCGGCAAGATGCGTGAGTATGAGCCGCTGCCAGTTCAGCGCGAGCCTGTCCTCGGAAACATCTGTCTCAAATACAAGTCCGCTCCCGCGCGGCAGAGGCTCCATTAAAAGGTGTACCTCGGCGTAATGTTTCAGCGGCTCGTAATGCCCGACGCCTTCGACCTTTGCGGCTATCGTCTCCTTATACGCTATGCTTCCCTCGTCAAACGAGACATCAAATCCGAAGCGC
>CAMVBT010000289.1 GCA_947165805.1 uncultured Clostridia bacterium | reverse complement strand
CGCCAGAGGATCGTCCTTATGAACGCAGAGCATAACCGGTAAAGTTTTGATCGGCAGGTGCTTGAAGCGCATCCCGTGACGGTTTTCGGGGATCGCTATCAATCCAAAGTGTTTGGAATCCTCCTTGACATAATTATCCGCGTCAAAGCCGGACATCTCTTTACGCTCAAGTGTAATGTTCGGATATTTTTCCTCAAATTCAAACAGCAGGTCGGTATCGAGAACACGGAAGATCGAGGGAACACAGGCAAAAGGCAGCGTCTGCGAACGACCGGATAATGCGGTGAACATTTCTTCTTCGGCGTGACGGTATTGCTCTACGATAGGAAAAAATTTGTCGTACAGCGTTTTGCCGCTTTCAGTGAGAACACTGCCCTTAACGGTGCGCTCAAACAGCTTGCAGTCAAGCTCCGCTTCCAGATTCTGAATACAGCGGCTCAACGCTTGCTGAGAGATAAACAATCCCTCGGCGGCTTTGGATATGCTTTTATATTTCGCTGTTTCAATAAAATACTCTATATGCTTGAATTCCATACGACCACCTCGTAGAAATAATTATAACAACAATTTCAAATTGTGGCAAGACTTTTTCAAAAGGTTATGCTATAATGGTGAAAACAAGGAAGTGACCGAAATGACCGCAACAGATTATCTGAAGTATATCGTCAATGAAATACACAGAACCATTGTCGCAACAGTAGATGACGAGGGTTTACCTGTTACCTGCGCTATTGATATGATGGACTGTGATGAAAACAGTCTGTATTTTCTTACCGCAAAGGGCAAGGCTTTTTATGACAGGCTTATCAACAGAGAGTATCTTGCCTTTACCGCTATGAAGGGCGAGGATACGATGTCAAGTGTGGCGGTATCTGTTCGCGGCAAAGTCAGAGAATTAGGCTTTGAAAGGATACCGGAGCTTTTCCAAAAGAATCCGTATATGAATGAGATATACCCGACCGAGGAATCGAGAAAAGCACTGACAGTTTTTCAGATTTATGAGGGCAGCGGAGAATGGTTCGATCTCAGTAAAAGACCGATTGAGCGTGCGAGCTTTACATTTGGAAAAACAGAAACAGCTCAAAGCGGATACTTTATCAATGATAACTGTATCGGGTGCGGCAGTTGTTTAGAGGTCTGCCCGCAGCAGTGTATTGATATGAGCATTATGCCTGCAGCTATCCGTCAGGAGAATTGCCTACATTGCGGGAATTGTATGTCAGTTTGTCCAATAGGTGCAATAGAAAGAAGATGATACTATGACACAAGCAGAAAGAAGAGTATATTTGATAGACTATCTGCTCGCCGAAAGGGGCGAAACAGCGGAGATCCCGAAAGATGAGTACAATCAAAAGCGCTTTCTGCGCTCGCTGTTCAATGTCCGTATGCCCGCGCCGATCGACGAGGGTTTCCTGCGTGTGCAGGATGAGTACTTGCAGGAAGAAGTAGCTCGCAAGGGCATTACCGATATTGCCGATCTTCTGCCGATACAAAAGGGTATCTATCTTTGGCAGGGCGACATCACGACGCTGAAATGCGGCGCCATCGTCAACGCCGCCAACTCGCAAATGCTCGGATGCTTCTATCCCTGTCACGGCTGCATCGACAATGCTATCCATACCTACGCGGGCATACAGTTACGCAATGCCTGTTATGAGATTATGAAAAAGCAAGGTCACGAGGAAAGAACAGGTCAGGCAAAAATCACACCCGCTTATAACTTGCCGTGTAAAAATGTTATCCACACAGTAGGACCGATTGTCGGCGGCAGGCTGACTGACGGGGATTGCGAACTGTTAAAAAGCTGTTACCTCTCCTGTCTGAATGAAGCGGTGAAGAATAACCTGAAAAGCATAGCGTTCTGCTGTATCAGCACGGGCGAGTTTCATTTCCCCAACGACATAGCCGCGCAAATCGCGGTCAATACCGTCAAAGAATATCAGAAAGAACACAAGATTGAGGTGATATTCAATGTTTTCAAAGATCACGATTACCAAATCTACCGAGAATTACTCTCAGCAGATTGAACAGATACAGAAAACACTAAATAACGCTGACGCGGTTGTCATCGGTGCGGGCGCAGGCTTGTCAACCTCCGCGGGGCTGACCTATTCTGGTGAGCGATTCTACAAGCATTTTTCCGACTTCGCCGAGAAGTACGGCATTACCGATATGTATTCGGGCGGCTTCTATCCGTTCCCCAATCAAGAAACTTTTTGGGCGTGGTGGAGCAGACATATTTATTTTAATCGCTACGAAAAAGCGCCCAAACCCGTTTACGATAATTTGCTAAATCTCGTGAAGGATAAGAATTACTTTGTCCTCACGACGAATGTCGACCATCAATTCCAGATGGCGGGCTTCGATAAGGAGCGTCTGTTCTACACACAGGGAGACTACGGTCTGTTCCAATGCTCCGTTCCCTGTCACAACAAGACCTATGACAACTATGACACGGTTGTTGCAATGATCGAACAGCAGGAGGATATGAAGATCCCGTCCGAGCTGATCCCGCGCTGTCCCGTCTGCGGCAAGCCGATGACCGTGAACCTCAGGAGCGACGACAAATTCGTCGAGGACGAGGGCTGGCACAAGGCGGCTGAGAGGTATAACGCCTTCATTGAGGAGTACCGGGACAAGAACATTGTCTATCTGGAACTGGGCGTCGGCGGCAATACGCCGGTCATAATCAAATATCCGTTCTGGCAGTTGACGGCTCAGAATGAGAATGCGTCCTACATCTGTATCAACCTCGGCGAGAGCTATTGCCCTGACGAAATCATCGACCAAGCAATCTGTGTCAACGCCGACATCGGCAAGATAATCAATGATTTGAAGTAACAAAGGCTCCGAGCTTAAAAACTCGGAGTTTTTCATAGACAGAGAAAAAACGATATTGTATAATGTTTTAAGGAGGTAAGGTTATGCACGACATCTGGAATCCGTGGCACGGCTGCAAGAAGTGCAGCGAGGGCTGTCAGAACTGTTATATGTACTTTCTCGATGAACAGCGCGGCAAGAACGGCGCGGACATCTACCGCACGAAGGCAGGCTTTCGCTATCCGCTGTCGAAGGATAAGTACGGACGCTACAAGGTCAAAAGCGGCGAACAGCTCCGCGTGTGTATGACCTCCGACTTTTTCCTCGAAGAAGCGGACGCGTGGCGCGATGAAGCGTGGAGCATCATCCGACAGCGACCAGACGTCGTTTTCTTCCTGCTGACGAAACGCCCCGAAAGAGTACGAAACTGCCTGCCCTACGATTGGGGCGACGGTTGGGAGAATGTCTTTTTCAACGTCAGCTGTGAAAATCAAAAGCGCGCCGACGAGCGCATCCCGATCCTGCTCTCTCTGCCGTTCAAGCATAAAGGAATCATGTGTGCTCCGTTTATCGGTTCGGTGAGTATCCGTGATTATCTTGCAACAGGTCAAATCGAGCAGGTCATCTGCGATGGCGAGAACTACGCCGGAGCTCGCCCCTGCCATTATGAGTGGGTCAAATTGCTCCGTGACGAGTGCGAGGAATTCAACGTCACCTTTGCCTTTATCGGAACAGGCAGGCGCTTTGTTAAGGACGGCAAGCGGTAT
>CAMVBT010000288.1 GCA_947165805.1 uncultured Clostridia bacterium | reverse complement strand
GAAGACATTGATATCCTTATAGACAAGGATAAGAAGATCGACAAGCAGGAAATGCTCAACCTGATCAACCTCAACCGCGTGTATATTATGGAAGACGACGGAAAGTTCATCGGCTGGCTCAGATACAATCTTTTCTGGGACAATACGCCTTTCATGAATATGATACACCTCAATGATGAGAACCGCGGCAAGGGCTACGGCAGAAAATTCGTGGAATTCTGGGAGGACGAGATGCGCAAGCTCGGCTACAAGACGGCTATGACATCGACCGCGTCCGACGAATTCGCGCAGCACTTTTACATCAGACTCGGCTATTCGACAGTCGGCGGATTTCTTCCGTTCGGCTCGAAGTTCGAGGTCATTCTTTCAAAGAAGCTGTGATCCTTGACAGGCAGGAATTGAAAATGTTCTCTAAATGACCCTGCCAAGGAAGTATAACGGAACACCCGACAGAGCCGGTACAGCCTCGGAAAGCTCCGGCTGCTCTCCCGTAAGCAGCGAAACGAGCGTCTTTCCGATAAGCTCGCCGGAATAGACCGCCTGTTCCGCCGAATTGCCGTGAGAGCCTACCTCGATAAGCAGAGCGCCCTTTGAGAGCTGCTGATTGTACTGACAATACTGGAAAAGTATCGGGCGCGTAAGCGTCGGGAACAGCATTTCCGCCTCCTGCTGGAGCTCACAGGCGAAATGAAAATTATCAATATAATCGGGAACGTCATAATTCCCGTCGTCCGCCGCGCAGATGACCATTATCTGCGCGGCCTTTTTTCCGTCTATCTCCGTAACGGCGCTCACCCTTGTACCGTCGGTGTATTCGATAGCGTCGCGGTGTATGTCGAGTACGATCTTTATTGAGGGATAGCGTTCAAGAAGCTCTGCCGTACCGTAAAGACTGCGGGTATACGCTCCGTTGTACGGGTCATCATATACCGTACAGTCATGGATAACATGGATACCGGCAGCGGCAAGCTCCCTTGATATCGCCTCGCCTACCGCTATAACGCCGTTTTCCGGCGCGGGTGAACGGCTTATATATTCAGCGTCGTACCAGCTCTTCTCATACGGCTCATAGCTTTCCGAGGTATGGGTGTGCATTATAAGTATCTGAGGCTCGTCCGAATAGCGTTCTATCGTGATACCGCCCGGGACCTTGCTTTCCTGTTCAAGTGTTTCAGCGGAGAGCTCGGTGCAGTTCCTTACCTGTCCTCCGTCCGGCAGGTCTATGTAACCGGGGCCGCCGCATCTGCCGAAATGCTCCTCGATTATCGCTCCGCTGTGCGTTGTGTAGGACATAAGATCGTCTTCGGAGCTTTTCAGGTTCAGAGTATCCAGATAACTGTCAATATCCGCTTTTATCTCGACATTCTCATAGACATCGTCCTCGGGCAGGTCGGGCTCATCGTCACGGGCTGATGTCTTCTCCGGCTCGGAGGCGGAAGCTTCATAATGCAGCCCGCCGCCGGAACTGTTCATATTTTCTATATCAAGGCACACCGCTTCTCTGTTCCGGGTGCTGCTGTGCGCCATTGTACCGAACAGAGCAATAAACCCGAATGGCAGCAGAAAAGCTCCCGCCGCCATGGAATGGGATATCAACCGCTTTTTCACGGATGTCCTTATAAGTCTCATATTTCATCTTCCTTTATAATAATGTCCTGTGATTATCATATTCAGAAAGAACGGATAATATTACCGGTGTCAGATCATGAGCGACCTTATCTCCGCTTCGGAAAGTGTCGGATTAAGCGCACGGCTGACAGAAATCCCTATTATCTCCGACAATCGGCGTATCTCGGCATCTATGCTTCTCGGAGTCACCATAAGCCCGTGTGTTTTTTCCGAGCCTGTGATGCTGTCAAGGTCGATAACTGTCGGAACACCGATCGCGACGACGGGAACACCTGCCGTTTCACGGTTTATCGCCTTTCTGTCGTTTCCGACGCCGCTGCCGGGCGCTATGCCTGTATCCGTTACCTGTATCGTATTGCAGAGTCGTCCGATATCCGCGCATGCGAGGCTGTCTATCACTATCACCTCTGCCGCACCTACGCAGCCTGCCGTACATGATATGCTTTCGCTGCTCTCTATGCCTGTCCTGCCCGTTACGCCGGTCTCGCGCACAAATACACGGCGCAGTCCGAGATCGCCGAAATCGCTGTGTCCCGACAAATGAGCCGTAGCAGGCACATAACACAATGCCCGGACTCCCAGACTGTCCGAACAAACATTCTCATTTCCAAGTCCGGCAACAAGTACACTGCCGTCAACCAGAAAATCCTTCAGAAGCCCGGTCAGGCAGTCCGCAGCATTCCCCGTCTCCGTAAAAACTGTGACGTAGTGTCCCGGGGCAGCCTCCTTTATTCCTTCCGGGACCACGGCATCTAAATATCGCGTTCCATGGCTCTCTCCCCTATGAACGCGGGCTGCGTCCGTAAGACCGCCGGCTGCCGCGGTTTCGTAAAAAAGATCGGTCCTTCTCATTTCTTTAATTCTCCTGTAAAATTTTTTCAAAAATTTTCTAAAAAGGTATTGCTTTTTTTGAAAAGCTGTGATATAATATGATGTATTGTAAATATAGCATAAATTTAAGGAGGTGCAAACAAAGTGCCGAATATCAAATCAGCAAAGAAAAGAGTTCTGGTCACCAAGATCAGAAACGATCGCAACAAGGCTGCTAAAACTGAGTTAAAGACAGTCCTCAAGAAGGCAAGAGCTGAAGGTGCCGCTCCCGAAGCGAAAAAGAACGCTGTTATTGCGCTCGATAAGGCTGCGGGCAAGGGTCATATCCATAAAAACAAGGCAGCAAGACTCAAGTCGAGACTTGCAAAGACCGCTAATGCGTAATTGTTTACGGAGATCAGACAGACACTCCTGTACGGGGTGTCTGTTTTTTTGCCCTTTTTATCATGTGCAGTTTATATATCGTTATGAACAAATAAAATATTTCCTGTTCATATTGACAAATCCGACATAAGGCAATATAATATATATTGTTCGTTGTGGATAGACTGACCACAATATATAGTATTTTTTTGACCCGGAGGGAGATACTTAAATGATAACCAAGATTCGTAAGAGAGACGGACGCACAGCAGCGTTCAATGTTCAGAAGATCGCAGATGCAATCTATAAGGCTGCGTCGGCGGTAGGCGGCAAGGACTATAATTCCGCGCTCGCCCTTGCATCCGAGGTATGCAAGGTCCTTGAGACCGAGTATTCGGACGAGAACATTCCTACCGTTGAAGAGGTACAGGATACCGTCGAGAAGGTCCTTGTCGAGAACGGTCATGCCAAGACCGCTAAAGCCTTCATAATCTACAGAGCTGACAGGACCCGTATCCGTGAAATGAACACCTCGCTGATGAAGATATACGAGGACCTTACGTTCAAATCCGCGCAGGACTGCGATATCAAGCGCGAAAACGCAAACATTGACGGCGACACCGCAATGGGTACCATGCTGAAATACGGTTCCGAAGGCGCAAAGCAGTTCAACGAGATGTACGTTCTCGATCCCGAACATTCGAGAGCCCATATCGAAGGCGATATCCATATCCATGATCTTGATTTCTTCACACTTACCACCACATGCTGTCAGATAGACCT
>CAMVBT010000287.1 GCA_947165805.1 uncultured Clostridia bacterium | reverse complement strand
AGAGAAGTTTATGACACGGAATAAAAAAGAGGGGGCAGATGCCCCCCTTTTTTATGTTATTTCTTTGTTCCGGACTTCTTCCTGTGCCGCTTTATGACCGCGGAAATGCCGAGATACAGCAGTATCAGACACCACACGGATACGAGCGTGACTATCAGGGCCACGGCCTCGGGAGGCAGCTCTCCGAGCTCCGCCTTGCCCTCGACCGATATGCTGTCGAGCCTGTACAGGGAAGAGGTGTCGGAGTACAGCTTCTCGAAGTACGCGTCGTCGATCTTCTCCTTGCGGCGCGTGGATTTCGCGGTGCTCTCAATGAGCTGCGACGCCGCGTCACGCAGCGAAGCCGAGCCGTTGAACACCGGCGTCGTGAACGTGTTCCCGATGTTGTCCAGAAGCATTTTCGTCGCGTCGATCTTGACCGAGTAGTGTACATCGTCGTCCGTGCCGCCCAGCGACAGGTATTCGATGTACTCCGGCGAGCTCTGGGCCTTGCTTGTTACCGGTACATAGCCCTCGGTCTCCGCGTAGGCGGTCTGCACGTCGTTTGTCAGCAGGAACTGCATGAACAGCCACGAAGCCAGCACCTCCTGCGGGTCGTCCTTGTTGAACAGACATACCGAGGGTCCCTGCGATATCATCTGCGGGTGAGCGGGGTCGTACTGCGGAATGGGCATTACGACGGTCTCGAAGTCCACTATCGTGTCCTTGCTTATGTCGTGGTGAGTAGCCTTTGTGCCCATCCATGTCGCTCCCGCGGTGGAGTCTATGGCGAAGATGCACTGACCGGCGTTCAGGAAGTTGCCGGGGTAGCTGGATATCTTGAATGTCGAGAACGCGCCGCTCCGGACGTGGCCGGATATCTGATACAAAATGTTCTTCGTCTCGTCGTTGAACAGCCCGATATTGCCGCTCGCGTCGGAGTAGTCCGCGCCGAGCTGTTTCAGCATGGTTATCATCATATTGTCCGTGGACTTGTAGATGAACGGTATCATCACCTTCTGACCGTTGACCTTGTAGGTGCCGTCGGTGTTCTTTGCTGTCGCAGCCTCGGAGACCTCCCAGATGAAGTCCCACGTCATGGTTTCCGGCAGGGTGTAGCCCAGCTTCTCGACGAAGTCCTTATTGATGTAGCACGCCTCCGACGAGCGCATATACGGCAGCGCGCAGTAATGACCGCCCAGTCTGCATTCCCCGATGTACTGCGGTATCAGCTCATCGAACGTCGGCGAGCCGAATTTAACCTCGCTGCCCCCGAGACCGTATTTCGGGTCGTTTATCAGCCCGTCGAGCTCCACGACCGTGTTCTCGCCGGTCATATAGGGCGCGATGTGGTCGGGATAGGTGATGCAGACGTTCGGGGTCGTGCGCGTGGGAATGTTGGTTATTACGTCGTTGTAAATCTTGCCGTAGTCGGTGTACAGGCGCATATTCACCGTGATGTTCGGGTACAGCGCCTCAAAGTCCGATATGGCCTTTTCGTAGATGTTTGTCTGCGCCTTGTTGGTATCGTTCTTTGCCCAGAACGTGATCTCGAAGTTCCTGCTCACGTCCTGCCTGTCGGGAATGACGAACGAGTTCGTTTCCCGCGAACCGTGGCACCCCGCAAGCGAGGTCAGTGCAATGATCCCCGCCGTGAGCGCGGCTGCGGCCTTTATGATCTTTCTCATCCCTTTGTTCCTCCGCTCGAAACTCCCTCCATGATCTTTTTGCGGAATATCACGAATATTACTGTCAGCGGCAGGGAAATGACCACCACAGCCGCCATCATAGCGGGGATATTCTCGCGTCCGAAGCCGTTCTCGCGTATCTCCTCGATACCGTTGGACACGAGGAAGTAAGCCTTGTCGTCGGTGATGAGGCGCGGCCAGACGTAGGAGTTCCAGCACTCGATGACTTTCAGTATCATTATCGTGATGACCGTGGGCTTGCATATCGGTATCATGACTTTGACAAGGTATCTGAAATCGGATGTGCCGTCCACTTTTGCGGCCTTGTAAAGTTCGTCGGGTATCTGCTCGAAGTTCTCTTTCAGCAGGTAGATGTAGAATACCGAGGTGACCGACGGCAGTATGAGACCGGTGAACGTGTTTCGCAGTCCCATGTCGGTTATGGTCTGGAAGTTCGTGATTATGACAAGCTCGTTAGGTATCATCATCAGCGACAGGAACAGCGTGAACACGATGTTCTTGCCCCTGAACTGAAGCCGTGAGAACGCGAACGCCGCGGGTATTATCACTATCATCATTATCCCCGTTGTCAGCACAGTGAACAGCAGGGTATTGAAGAAGTATTTCGCGAGCGGTACAGCCGTGAAGGCCTCGGCATAGTTCTCCGCCGTAGGCTCGGCAGTGAAGAACTGCGGTATGTATTCGGTGCTGTACGCGCCGTAGTCCTTAACGGAGGTCAGCAGCATCCAGTAGAAAGGGAACAGCACGACCAGCGCCCATATCGAGAGCAGTATGTACACGATGACGGCGCCGATACGGATATTCTTTCTTTTCTTCTTGTTCTGTGTGTTTTCTTCCATAGTCCGGCACCTCAGTAATGTACGTTTTTCTTGCTTATCATCAGGTTTATGACTGTTATCGTCAGCACTATCGCGAACAGTATCAGCGCAGCCGCCGAAGCGTAGGACGGATATCCGCCGCTGTCGCCGTAGAGCATATCGTAGACGTAGCCGACTATAGTGTTCATGCCCGCCGCGTTAAGGTCTGTACCGAACAGAGCCACCGAGTCGGAGTACGCCTTGAACGCTCCGATGAAGCCTGTTATCACGAGATAGAATATCATCGGCGATATCATAGGCAGCGTTATCCTGAAGAATATCCCCGCCTTTGATGTGCCGTCAATGCGCGCAGCCTTATAGAGCGTCTCGTTCACGGACGCGAGCGCGCTTGTGAGTATCAGTATCTTGAACGGCAGAACTATCCAAATCGTGTAAAAGCACAGCACGAACATCTTCGCCCAGTAGGGTCCGTCGATGAAGTCCACAGACTCACCGCCGAACAGGTTTATCAGCACATTCACAAGGCCGTCGGTGTAGGCGGTCTTCTTGAACAGTATCATGAATACGAGACCTACCGCCAGTGTGTTCGTGACGTATGGCAGAAAGTAAATAGTCTGGAACAGGTGCTTGAGCTTCTTTATCGAGGTGAGCCCCAGCGAAATGAGCAGGGCTATCGTCGTCGAGAGCGGCACGGTTATGATAACGAGTATGAACGTGTTTTTGAGCGCCTGTAAAAAGTACGGGTCGTGCAGGACGTATGAGAAGTTATAGAGCCCCACGTCATAGTAGGACTGCGAGGCGGAGTTGTAGCCCTCCTCGACCGAGTATATCATTACGTCGATTAGCGGATACACCATGAACGCCCCGAGGAACAGTATTGCCGGCAGCAGGTAAAGCCAGCTTTTCAGATCGTTTTTCTTGTTCATCTGAGCCCCTCCGTCTCAAAGGGTATGCGTGCTTCGGTCTCTTTGTCGAAAATGCAGACCTTGCTCGGTTTCAGCGAGAAGCGCACGATCTTTTCGTCCTCGTTCACCTTGTCCTCCGAGCTGATTATCGAACGTATCGTGTCTCCTATGCCCGCGTAGTGCGTCGAGATGACGCTCTTGTCGCGCCCCATTCCCT
>CAMVBT010000286.1 GCA_947165805.1 uncultured Clostridia bacterium | reverse complement strand
AACGCGCCTGCTGATACAGCACCGAGAGCTGTTCGTCCGACATTTCCGAAGTATCTGCATTTATCAGCTCGACATCCGGAAACAGCGAAAAGTCAAATTTACTCATTCCTGTTTTTTCCTCCGTAACTGTTGTTCCTGCTCTTGTTATGGCTGTCGGCTCCGTTTTCTGTGAGCAAGCCGAAAGCAGCAATACAGCTATTGCAAGCAATTTCTTCATCATCTCGAAAACCCTCTGTGTCCGTAAACTCTGCACTTGTTCAGTTCCGTTTCAAGCTCCGCAAATTCCGTGTCTGTCAGCGTGACTTCCGAAGCGTTCAGATTTTCAACAATGCGCTCCTTGTTCTTCGAGCCGGGTATCGGTACGACATTCGGATATTTGTGCAGCATCCACGCAAGCGAGATCTGCGCGGGGGGTGCACCTTTCATATCCGCAAATCTTTTCAGCATATCGACGATAGGCTGGTTGCCCGCGATATTCGCTTTCGATAGCTGCGGGACCCAGTTGCGTACATCATCGTTATGCTCGAATTTTGTCTCAGTCGTTATCTTGCCTGAGAGCAATCCGCTTGCAATAGGCGAGAACGGCACAAACCCGATATTATGTTCAATGCAGTACGGAATGACCGCTTTTTCGGAATCCCGCTCCACCATTGAGTAGATGTTCTGTACAGCGGATAACGGCGTTACATTGTGCGCACGTCCGATAACATCAACATCGACCTGAGACAATCCCCAGCCCCTTATCAGCCCCTCGTCTATCAGCTTTCCCATTGCCTCGGCGACATTCTCCACAGGAGCACCGCCGAGTCTGTGCAGATAATAGAGGTCAACTCTGTCAGTCTGCAAGCGCTGCATCGAACCTTCGAGGTGCCGGCGCACCGCACCGTAAACTCCGGTCATACTTTCACCAAACCCGAGAAACAGCTTTGTTGCGATAACAACATCATCTCTCACATTTTTCAGAGCCTTCCCGACAATGCGCTCGTTGTGACCGATACCGGAAAGGTTCGGGCTGTAAACCTCGGCAGTGTCGAAGAATGTGCAGCCGTGCGCTGCCGCGTTCTGTATCGCTTCAATGCTGTACTGCTCCGGCGGTATCTTGCCGTAGCCGTGAGAAAATGCCATACAGCCCATTCCGACTTCGGAAACTTCTATTGCACCTAACTTTCTCTTTTTCATTCTTAATCTCCTGTTGCGGAGCAACAGCTCCTATTCGCTTTGGCGCGTTTTTGCGTACAGAATTTCAGCAAAACGCGGTCGCTCCGACTGCGAGTGCCAAAGCGCGAGTTTGAAAATCCTTGATTTTCAAACTCCAACCCCTTTCAGATCTACATTTGGCGCTGTATTCCCGTCAGAAAGGTATTTTCTGTATATCCCGCGGAGAAATACCGCACTTAACGCGAAGATCACGACCTCGGATATCGGGAACGAGAACCATACCGCTTCAATGCTTCCGGTGAATGCAAGCAATGCCGCGCTGCCGACAAGCGTCACCGCCTGCACGATGCTGACCGCAAGCGCCTTTGAGCTGCTGTTCATCGCCTGGAACACACCGCTCATCATTATCGTAACCCCTGAAATTATCAGTGTGATACCGATTATGCGGAACGCGGGAACTCCTATTTCAAGCATTTCGTCCGTTGCCGAGAATATGCGGAGCAGCAGGTCGGGTATCGTTTCATAAAGCACCGTCCCTACTATCATTATCACCGCGCTTGCTTTCATCGCAAGGCTTATCAGCTTACGCACCCTGTCCCTGAACCCTGCGCCCATATTGTACGCCACAACAGATATTATCGTATTGCGTATTCCCCAGACCGGCAGAGCGGCGAAACTGCGGACACGGTTGTATATGATATACACGGCGGGAGCTGCCAGCGACAGTCCTACAAGCACCTGATTCATACCGAATGTCAGTATCGAATTTATCGAATAGGTGAGAGTGGTGGGGACAGCGATCACCATTATCTCCTTTATCATTCCGCCGTCAGGAACGAACGCTCCCGCTTGAAATTCGACGTCGGGATTTTTCTTGATATTGAGCACAAGTCCGACTGCTCCTGCGGCGCACTGACCGACGACTGTTGCTGTCGCAGCACCGCCCATTCCCATTGCGGGAACGAATGCAAAACCGAATATCATTATCGGGTCAAGCACCATATTTGTGACCGCTCCGGTAAGCAGGACTGCCATAGCGCCGTTTGTTCTGCCGGTCGATGAGAGCAGGCGCTCGGTTATCGTCTGAAGCATAAGTCCAAAACTGCATATCATAACTATCTGCGTGTACTGCGTTCCGAGTTCGATTATCTCCGCATCATCGGTCTGTATCCCGTAAAATGCACGAACACCGAAAATGCCGAACACGAGAAAAATCAGATACACTGCGCCCATAAGCAGAAAGCCCTGTCCTGCTGCCTTGCTGACACCGTCCATGTCCTTCTCGCCCAGCTTGCGGGAGAGAAGCGCGTTTACGCCTATTGCAACACCGAACGAAAGCTCCACCATTATCGAGGACGCGGGAGCGCCCAGAGAGATCGCAGTCAGTGCGTTCTGACCGATCATTCAGACAAATATGCTGTCAATGATGTTGTAGAGTGAGGACACAAGCACCGAGAATATCATCGGCATTGCGAGCTTTGCAAGGAGTTTCCCCTCGGACATTGTTCCCATAATGTTGTCATTTCTGCTTTCCATTCATATCACCCCGGTTTTTGTTCTGATTACATTATACCACCGAATTTAACATCTGTCTAATTGAAATATCCTATTACCGATAGAAAAACTAAATTGCACTGAATAAGAAAATACCGCTCAAAAGCTGAACGGTATTTTCGATCACTGTGATCTTTCTTATTTAAAATTCTTATCTATTATTTCACATTCAAACTGAATTTTCCGTTCTTAAGTGCAGCTATAGTGCCGCCGTCAACAAGCAGATCCGTGCCTGTGATATAGCTTGCAGCGTCACTGAGCAGGAACGCTCCCGCCGCACCTATCTCGTCCGGCGTACCTACGCGCTTTGCGGGAGTAGCGTCGATCATGCGCTGGTAGCCCTCTCCGGCAGCATTGAACTCGTCATAAGCGAGCGGAGTTACGATAACACCGGGACTGAGCGAGTTGATACGGGCGCCGCGCTCTCCCCACTGATTTGCTGCGGCGTAAGCTACCTGCAAATGGTTGGCTTTTTTGGAAACGATGTAGGCGATACCGGAATTGGTTATGCGCTCCGGCGACAGGCATGGAAGCTCTGCGAGCTTGTCTGCGGGCGTCGTCATTATCTGCACTTCTTCCTCCTGCGACAGCGGCGGGAACATATATCCCGTCTGGCTGGAAATGAGCAGTCCCGCGCCGCCGCGTGAGATGACCTTACCGAAAGCGTCAAGAGCATAAGCCGAGCCGATGAGATCAAGCTTTATTATCTTTTCGGGAGCAGCCTGATTCGGTGACGCACCGGCAGTATGAATATAGTACTTCACTTCGCCGAGAGAAGCAGCTTTTTCCGCGAATGCTTCGATAGACTCCCTGCTGTTTGCATCGACGATCTGCGTTTCGACAGCGTAGCCGTAACCCTCGTACTCCTTTTTGACTTCGGCAAGACGTTTCTCGCTTATGTCACCGAAAAGGATCGTTG
>CAMVBT010000285.1 GCA_947165805.1 uncultured Clostridia bacterium | reverse complement strand
TTATGTTGTATTTTTCGTCCATCAGACAGATCCCGTTGCTTGTCACGATGAGGATATGCTTGCCGTCGCTCGATCTTGTCATACGCAGGATAACGCCCGACGAAAGGCCGTCATATCGCGTGAGGGTGCGAACGACCTCGCCGTTTCTGATCATCGCGATGCCGTCGCCGTCGGTCCCCGTGAGCAGGGCGCCGTCGTCAGTCTCGAGCAGACTGAGTATCACAGCGTTCGTCAGCTTGTCGCCGTAGCTTATCGTCTTTCTTATTCCGTATGAGCTGATGAACGAGATTCCGGTATCACCGGCAGCGGCCATGATGAGGAAGCGAACCAGAGGTTTCCCTGATAATCAATGGTCATGTTGTCAATGGAATTGCTGAACTCGCCGGTATTGATGACGGTGAATACGCCGTTCGAGTCAAATGAGCCGACGCCGTTGTCAGAGCAGACGAAGCAGATGGCGTCCGCCGTGAAGGCTATAGACTGTATGCTGCTCAGCTTGTCTGTGCTTATCGTCGTTCGTTTGTTGAGACGTCCGTCCTTCAGCTAAAACGCGATGATGCGGCTGCCGGAGGTGCCTGTATACAGCAGGCCGTCCTCGGCGAAAGTGCAGCAGGTATAAATGTCGTCGCCGTCGTTGATCTTATCGGTAGTAAGTATCTCGCCGTTCCCGATGATGAAAAGCTCACCCTCGGCGTTCACTGCCGCGGCGTGACCCTCCTCGTCCGCCGAGAGGGTAACGGCGTAATGCACCTGCGGAATGACATTGAGCAGCTCGAGACCGTTGTTGAGTGCAGCCACAGCCAGACTTTCGGTAGTACCGATATAGTAGTTGCCGTCGGAGGTTTGGGTTATGCAGCGCACCGAATCTGAGGGCAGCCCGTTGTCCTTGTCGATAACGTTCGCGATATTCTCGTTGATGCTGATAGACACGCCGTTGTCGTTCGTGCCGATCAACAGTCTGCCTTCCTCATCGGCGAACAGGCAGTTAACGTTTCTTACGGAATCGCGGTCATTGTTCCGAAAACCGTATCGAACCGGGTCTTTTTCGCGGTAAGACCTATGACGATACCGATAACGGCGTTGGTTATGCTGTACACGAAGGATAACCCGTCGCTGAGGCCGTAGATGACATTTCCCGCGCTACCGACTATCGCGCCGCACACCGGCCCGTAGCCGAAGGCAGTGAGCGCGGTCCCGAAGGAATCGAGCCATATCGGCAGCTGCAGCCTGTCCGAAATGCCTTTTCCGACGATATTGAGCAATATGCACATTGCGAAGAAAATGGATATTTTGAAATAGTTTGTTTTTTTCATTAATACCACCGTTCTGTATATTAAAAAGACTTCTGTAAAAGACTGTTATTGTCAGGATATACGTTCCCTTAATGTTATATAGTATTTGCTGCTCGCTGTCAAGAAGAACAGGGCGATCGGTTCAGAATTTGTATTTAGTTTTCCCGCGTATCCTGAAAAACAATACCCGCAGTAGTAATGATACTGCGGGCATTGGGTATTTCGCTTAAAGCTTCGAACAAAAAATATTTTTAATATATAAGTAAAATTATGTATTACATCGTATCACGTACACGGGAAGGGGATCAGTCCACGCCGTACTGCTTACGGTAATCCTTCATGGCGCCGAGATATTCCTTACCGTCAATGATGCCGTTCTCGATAGCGGCTATTATATCGTTTATGGTAACAATGGGATATACCTTTACGCCGAAGTCCTTATAAGCCGCCTGAACTGCGCTCAGATCGCTGTCCAGAGCCTTTTCCATGCGGTCAACGGTAATGACCATGCCGGTAATGTTCACGTCCGCGGCATCTTTCAGCTTGGGAAGTACCTCACGCAGAGCCTTTCCGGAGGTCATAACGTCCTCGATGATGACTACCTTCTCGCCGTCTGTGAGCTGCTTGCCCACGAATACGCCGCCTTCGCCGTGATCCTTGGCTTCCTTGCGGTCGAAGCAGTAGTTCACTTCAATGCCGTACTTGTCATAGAGCGCAACAGCCGCGCTGACCGAAAGAGGAATGCCCTTGTATGCAGGTCCGAACAGAGTCTCGGCCTCGATGCCGTTCTCCTTTATGCAGTCGGCGTAGTATTTTCCGAGCTGCGCGAGATGAGCTCCGGTCTTGTAGTTGCCGGTATTGATGAAGTAGGGAGCCTTTCTGCCGCTTTTGAGAGTGAATTCACCGAAAGTCAGCACTCCGCAGTCCGCCATAAATTTAATGAAACTTTCCTTGTAAGTCATTTTGTGTATTTCCTTTCGTTTGGTTTTTTACTATTATAGCATAAAACACAGAAAAAATCAATGGATAAATTATCGGTGCAGGCAAAATATCATAGGAGATATCGGGGAGCACGCAAATTTACGGCAATGCCGAAAAAGCCCGTTATCCTCGGAATAACGGGCTTTTCTGCTTATTTCATATATTTATTCTTGTGGACGGCGAGCTTCACGACCCTGTAAGCGCCGTTGTAGATGCCCGCGCGCTTTGCAATAATGATGTTGTTGCACATCTTCTCGATGATATCGCCGTTTTTCTGTATGAGACCGAGCATAGCGCAGGTCTCCGCGGGAGTGGAGCACTCATAAGTCCCGTCGCCGAGCTCCGCGGAGCGTATAGCGCCCCAAGCCTCATGCCCGCCCACGCGCTTTATCATTAGCTTCGGTATCGGGTAGAACGCGAGCTCGCTGGGCTTTGTGATGAGCACATCGGAGCAGCGCATCAGCAGATTTGTCGAATAGACCGCGGCGAAGATATCGGAGTGGCAGAAGGCGTGTATCCCTGTCACTTCGCCGTCGTAGGCTTCCTCCGTGAATTTCTTCGTAGCCTCGAAGTCGTCGAAGTGTTCGGTGACAAATCCCCTCATCTGCGGTATCTCATTCATCAGTGCTTCCCAGACATTTCTGTGGTCGCCGACATTCACGAAAAGAACGGCGTTGCCCGCGGCGATATCCGGTAGCAGCTTCTTTATGATAGAAACAAATATCTCTTTCTGAGCACCTGCTCCGCCGACCGACATGAGCCAGCGCTTAGCTCCGTTCGCGGCTCTTTCTCTGCGTTTTTCGCAGTCGGCCTCGATGTTGCTGACGAGCTCATGGTCAATGTAGTGTCCGGTATAGGCAATAGCGGTACGCGGCATGGGGTTGAGGATACGCTTGCCGCCCATTCCGCGGAGCGCTCTGTATCCGAGATAAGCGGAGGGAGTCTGCACGGTATGGATAGCGCCCTCGGAGAGATGCAGAGCCATGGGCCAGTTGTCCGGAACGGCATTGACGACATTTGTGAGCCCCGCGTGTATAGCTGCCTGCGACGGCCACACATGGGTAGCGATGAACGGTATATCCTTAGGGAGATCGCGGTATACGGGAACCATAAGCTCGGCGGTCTTCTGGTCGCTGCAGTTGTAGGTTATGCGGCGGAAGCCCTCGCTGTTGAGCGGCTCCCACACCAGCTTGTTGAACAGAGGGATAGACTGGGACAGTCTCGAGCCGAGGGAATAGAGGTCGTTCTGACCCGCTATCACCTTGCCGCAGGTGGTGTTGCCGAAGGAGCAGAGGTCGAACCAGTACGGCTCATAGCCCATAGCGCGCGCCGCCGAAGCCATAGCCATGGATATGCGGTAGTGGCCGAAGCCCATTCGTATAT
>CAMVBT010000284.1 GCA_947165805.1 uncultured Clostridia bacterium | reverse complement strand
CAGCAGAGACAGCATATATCCGCGGTCGATCGCCGTGAAGCTCCCGCCGAAGAACGCTATCTCCGCGCGGGTCTCCGTTTCCCGCAGGTGCGGAGCCTGTCCGTCCAGCAGAGCCGCGACCTCTTCCGCGGACGGCGGAGCCTGCGTACCGCTTATCGAGCGCTGGTCGCAGAACGTGCAGCGGTGCGGACAGCCGTAGTGCGGCACGAACACCGATATGTTAGTCTGTTTCATATCCCATGAGCGACAGGGCTTCCTTCGCGGCAGCCTGCTCGGCTTCCTTCTTGCTCAGTCCCGAGCCCTCGCCTATCGACTGGCCGTTTAGCAGCACCCGCGCCGTGAACGTGCGGCAGTGCGCAGCGCCGGTCTCGTCGGTAATGACGTATTCTATGTGCTCCTCGGGGTTGCGCTGTATAACTTCCTGCAAGCTGGTCTTGTAGTCTCCGATTATCAGCTTGTCGCTCTTTATGAGCTCTATGGGAGGCATGAATTTCAGCACATATTCCGACGCGGCTTCAAGTCCGCCATCGAGATATATCGCCGCGATGACCGCCTCGAAAGCGTCCGCGAGGATAGACTTCCTGCTGCGGCCGCCTGTGCTTTCCTCACCCTTGCCGAGCTTTATGAACCTGCCGAGGTCGATGCGCTTTGCAAACTTGAACAGCGTGTCCTCGCATACCAGCTTGGCGCGTATCTTCGTAAGCCTGCCCTCCGGCACGTCCAGCGACTCGAAAAGGTATTTGGACACCACTACCGACAGAACGCTGTCGCCGAGGAATTCAAGGCGCTCATTGCTGCCGTGCTTGCCGTTGACATACGACGAGTGGGTCAGCGCCCTTTCGGCATACGCGCGGTTGCCGAAGGTGTAGCCTATCGCTTTTTCAAACTCATTCATCTGCCGCCTCTTTCGTCTTTTCGCCCACAGCCGCCAGAGCCGCCGCTATCTGTGAGTTCACGTCCTTTTCGACGAACTCCTTGGCCTGACGTATCGCGTTCCTGAACGCGAGAGCGTCGCTGCTCCCGTGAGCCTTGAACACGGGCTTCGCCGAGCCGAGCAGCGGTGAGCCGCCGACCTCGCGGTAGTCCATCTGCTTCGATATCTTCTTTATGCCCTTCATGGCGAACAGGGCGCCGACCTTTGAGAGTCCGCCGCCGAAGATGTCCTCCTTGAGAGCCTTCTTCATGAATTTGCCCATGCCCTCGACGGTCTTTAGGTAGATGTTCCCCGTGAAGCCGTCTGTGACTATGACATCGACCGCCCCGAGCGGTACATCTCTGCCCTCCACGTTGCCGACGAAGTTGAGACCCGACCTTTTCAGAAGCTCATAAGCCCCGTGCTCGAGCTCGCGTCCCTTTTCCTCCTCCGCGCCGATGTTGAGCAGTCCCACGCGCGGGTTCTTCACGCCCATTATGCGTTCCATGTAGACCGAGCCCATTACCGCGAACTGGAGAAGCATCTCCGGGCGGCATTCGGCGTTGGCTCCGCCGTCCAGCAGCAGGTAAAGCCCTGTCGTGCTCGGCATTATCGGCACGAGCGCCGGACGCTTGACTCCCTTCAATCTGCCCGTGACTACGGTACCGCCGACTACGATAGCTGCGGTGCTGCCTGCGCTGACGAACGCGTCCGCCGCGCCCTCATTGACCAGCGCGAAAGCTCTGCCCATGGAGCAGTTCGCTTTCGGCTTGCCCTTGCGTATATCCATGGGGTCGTCTTCTATCTGTATCACGCCGTCCGCGTGCTCTATGCTGATGCCTGTCCTGTCGATGCCCAGCGCCGATATGCGTTCGTTTATCTTCGCTTCGTCGCCCGTAAGCACGACCTCGACACCGTATTCCTTTATCGCTTCGGCTGCGCCCTTTATGACTTCATCGGGCGCGTTGTCTCCGCCGAAAGCGTCAACAGCTATCCTCATACGATCCTCCCGATCATCTCTTTATAATCCTCTATGCCGCGCTTTGCCAGCGCCGCACAGCGTTCCTGCTTGTTCTTTATGTGCGTCCCGAGCTCCGGGAGCAGTCCCATATTCGCGCCCATAGGCTGAAAATCGGCGTTCGGAGTGCTGACGTGCAGCGCCAGAGCCCCTGTCATCGAGGTGCGCGGCAGCGGCAGAGCTTCCTGCCCGTTCAGAGCCCGCACTATGTTTATGCCGGCTATTATGCCGCTTGCGGCACTCTCGGTGTAGCCCTCCACGCCGGTCATCTGACCCGCGAAATATATGTTCTCGCTGCCTTTGAGGCGAAATCCCCCGTCCAGCAGCCCCGGCGAGTTCAGGAACGTGTTCCTGTGCATCACGCCGTACCGCACGAACTCGGCGTTTTCAAGCCCGGGTATCATGCCGAACACGCGCTTCTGCTCGCCGAATTTAAGATTCGTCTGAAATCCCACGATGTTGTACATCGTGCCGTCCGTGTTCTCTTTCCGGAGCTGCACCGCGGCGTAAGGCCGTCTGCCCGTGCGCGGGTCGGTGAGACCCACGGGCTTCATGCAGCCGTAGCGCACGCTGTCTATGCCGCGCTTTGCGAGCACCTCGACCGGCATACAGCCCTCATAGACCGTCAGATCCTCGAATTCGTGCAGGGGAGCGGTCTCCGCGTTCACCAGCGCCTCATAGAACGCCTCATATTCTTCCTTCGTGAACGGGCAGTTCAGGTAATCCGCGCCGCCCTTACCGTACCGCGAAGCGAAGAACGCCTTATCGGTGTCTATGCTCTCCGCGGTGACTATCGGAGCCGCGGCGTCGTAGAAGCTGAGCGCTTTCCCGAGCCGTCCGTATATCACCTGCGCGAAGCTGTCGCTCGTCAGCGGGCCCGTGGCTATGACCGTGTCACGCTCCGGGAACTCCGTTATCTCGCGTTCCTCTATCGTGATGCGCGGGTGAGAGCGGAGCTTTTCGGTCACATAGTCCGAAAAGTCCGTGCGGTCAACGGCGAGGGCTCCGCCCGCCTCCACCGCTGTCGCCGCGGCGGCCTCCATTGTAAGCGAGCCGAGAAGCCGCATCTCCTCTTTCAGCATACCCGCCGCGCTTTCAAGGCGGGCGGCTTTCAGGGAATTGCTGCATACCAGCTCCGCAAATCCCTTATATCTGTGGGCGGGAGACATCTTCGCGGGCTTCATCTCGCAAAGCGTCACATCGGCGCCGCGGTTCGCAGCCGCCCATGCCGCCTCGCTCCCCGCGAGACCCGCTCCTATAACGGTGATCCTCATTCCTTTTCGCCGCTGTCGGCCTCATAGCCGCAGCCTTCCTTCGCGCAGTAGACCTTGCCCTTCCTGCCCGACTTCTTGAACAGCGTCGAGCCGCACTGCGGGCATTTGTCCGGTATGGGCGTATCCCATGTCATATAGCCGCAGTTCTGGTAGTCCTCACAGCCGAAGAACGGCTTGCCCTTCTTGCTCTTGCGGGCGAGCATACGCTTGCCGCACTTCGGGCAGCAGCCGCCGGTCTCGGTGACTATCTTGCGTGTATTCGTACATTCCGGGAAGCCCTCGCAGCCGAGGAATTTCCCGTACGGTCCTATCTTTATCACCATGTGGCGGCCGCACTTCTCGCAGATTATATCGGTGGGCTCGTTGGGCACCTTTACGCGCTTGCCCTCCATATCGTGCTCCGCTCTTTCGAGGGTAACGGCAAAGTCGCCGTAGAAATCCTTCAGGACTTCGTACCACTGCTCCTTGCCGTCCTCGACCTTATCGAGGTTATCC
>CAMVBT010000283.1 GCA_947165805.1 uncultured Clostridia bacterium | reverse complement strand
TACTCGGCGAATATGTTGACGACAAGTTCTATCTTCAGGATTACATAAGCATTCCCCACCCCAAGCGCGCAATGGTAGACGGTCAGGTCGAGGATATCAAGCAGGTCGCGAAGATAGTCGCGCAGGCGAAGGCCGCGCTTGAGGAAAAGAGCGGCGTGAAGCTCACGAAGGTCGCTATTGCCGCTGCGGGACGCGCTCTTAAGACCCGTCAGGTGAAAATGGAATTTGACGTGTCCGACAAGGACACCCTTACCGAGGATCTCGTGAAATCCATGGAGATCGAGACCATACAGAAGGCGCAGGCGGAGCTCGACGCGGGCAATACCGGCAGGACGCTTTTCTACTGCGTCGGTCATTCGATAATAAGCTACACTCTCGATGATTATAAGATAATCAGTCTTGAGGGACACAAGGGAGACAAGGCCGCGATAGAGCTTGTGGCGGCTTTCCTGCCGAGCATCGTTGTCGAGGGTCTTTATTCCGTAATGGACATCAACGAGCTTGAAGTCACCAGCCTTACGCTGGAGCCTATCGCCGCGATGAACGTCATCGTTCCGCCGGAGATAAGGCTGATAAATATAGCGCTCATAGATATCGGAGCCGGTACATCGGATATCGCGATATCGAAGAACGGCTCCATAGTCGCATACGCTATGGCTACGATCGCGGGCGACGAGATAACCGAGGAGATAATCCGCACATATCTTGTTGACTTCAACACCGCCGAAATGATAAAGCAGGCCTGCTCGAACGAAGAAAAGCAGATCGAGTACAAGGACATTCTCGGCAAGACCCATACCGTGCCTTCCGAGGACGTGGCGGAGATGATGAGCCCCGCTGTTGATACCCTCGCGGAGACTATCTGCTCTGCCATAAAGGATGCGAACGGCGGTTCTCCGGCGGCTGTGTTCCTTGTCGGAGGCGGCAGCCTCATCGAAGGCCTTACTCCGCTGGTAGCGGACAAGCTCGGGCTCGACGAGTCGAGAGTTGCCATAGGCGGCGGCGACTTCCTGAAGAACGTTGACGAGCGCGGAGCCAAGCTCGGCGCGGAATACGTCACACCTCTCGGTATAGCCGTCACCTCGATGCTCAATCAGGGCTATGACTTCTCCGTCATCACCGTCAACGACCAGAAGGTGCGCGTCTTCGACACAAAGCAGCTCAGCGTTTATGAGGCGCTTACGATAGCCGGCTACAAGTCCCACGAGATCATGGGACGCAGCGGCAGGAACCTTTCGTTCACCCTCAACGGGGTCCGCAGGACCGTAAAGGGCAGTGCCATGACGCCCGCCGAGGTGTTTGTCAACGACCGTCCCGCGTCGATAATGACCAAGGTGACACAGGGCGACCGCATACGCATAACCCCTGCCATGAGCGGTCAGAACGCCACCGCGAAGCTTTCCGACGTTGTGGGCTTCTCGCGTTTCAATACGGGCAAGGTTAAGTTCGGAGGCGAGGAATACGAGATAGGTCTCCATGCCCTCGTGAACGGCGAGACCAAGGAGCCCGATTACCTGATACAGCCTCTCGACAGCATCGAGACTTCGGGCATCGTGACATTCGGCGACCTGATGAGAGTCATGGACGCGGGTCTTGAAGGCATGGAATACCGCATCGGCGAAAACCTCATAGATGAAGATTATATACTCTGCGACGGCGACGTTATAACCGCATACGATCTTTACGGCAATGTGATAGGTGAGGCTCCCGAAGCTCCGGAGCTGTCCTCCGAACTCGAGGCGGCAGAAGAACCCGCGCCCGCACCCGCTCCCGAGCCCGCGAATGAGCAGCCTGCCGAGGCCCCCGGGAATGCTATCCCCTTCAACGGCCCCGGACTTACCGTGGAGATAAACGGCGAGAAAATGACACTCCCGCCGCGCAACGGTGACTATATACTGCTCGACCTGCTCAACAGCATAGACATCGACCCCGCCGTTCCGAACAGCGAGATCGTTCTCGAGATAAACGGTCAGCCTGCCAATTTCAGCAGCTATCTGAGCAACGGCGATAAGGCTGTCATAAGGGTCGAGGAAAGAAGAAGCGCTAAATGAAGAAACGACTGACGGCGCTGCCGCTGGCCGCGGTCATGCTGCTTTGCGGCTGCACGGCGGAGATCGACTATTCAAAGGTCACTCTGTCCCCCGAATATACCGAGGCGCCTGCCGACCCCGCTGACGATCTCGACATCAAGAAGGACGCGATGCAGGAGACCGCCATACTGCCCATGAATTTCAGCAAGGACACCTACCGTCCCGCCGAATACATAGTTTCGCCCGAGGAATTCTCCGAGACCGTGCAGGCCGAGGCCGCCGACAACGCCGAGACCTACACGAACAGCCTCGAGGGCTGGAACGGCACGGGCTTTATAAGCCTCTCCGACCACGCCTACGCCACCATACCCGTGACCGTGCCGAGCTCACAGCATTACGATATCACCGTAAGACTCTGCTCAAACGGCGCGAAGGCCGCGGTATTCACGGGCGGAGTTCGCGAGGTCGACAGTCCCGACGGCGATTACAAGACCATAGACGGTACCCAGTGGGGAGCTGTCTATGCGGGACGCGGCGAGGGCTTCGAGGAATGTAAGCTGAAAGGCGTTTATCTGAACAAGGGCGAAAATAGCGTCACGATACAGGCGCTCATAGGTACGGCATACATCGACGAGATAACCGTCACCAACGGCTCCACTGTGCCGAAGCTTGCCTACGAGATATCCAACGCCTGCGTGAACCCCGAGGCCTCAGTGACCGCAAAGACTGTCAAGCGCTATCTCGCCGATGTCTACGGCAACCGCGTGCTCACGGGGCAGTTCTGCTCCGCAGGCACCAACACAGAGATAAACGCGATATATATGTCCACGGGAAGATACAGCGCGATACGATTTGCGGATATCGGCATCTTCTCCGAATATTATCAGGGCTCGGACAAGAACAACGAGTATGAGCTCGACACCGCCATAAACTGGTGGAAGAGCGGAGGACTTGTCGGCTACACATGGTACTGGCAGTCTCCGATGAGCGACAAGCAATCGACGTTCCGCGAGCTGACGGATTTTGATTTAAAGCGCGCCGTCAGCGAGACCGACGCCTCACAGATGACCCCCGCCATGCTGGAAGCCAACTATCAGACAGGCCGCATAAGCAGCGAGTGTGTAGCGCTGATAAATGATATGGACGCTGTCGCGCAGCAGCTAAAGCTGCTCGAGACCACCGGCGTACCGGTGCTGTTCAGACCTCTCCCCGAAGCCGGGAACGGCTGGTACTGGTGGGGAGCCGACAGCGAGAGCTATCTGTGGCTGTATGATCTGATATTTGACCGGTTTACGAAGTATCATCAGCTCACAAATCTGATCTGGGTGTGGGACGGCGAAAGCCCGCAGTTCTACCCCGGCGACGACAAAGCGGATATAGTGGGAATGGACCTTTACACGAACTATGATATTTCCGGAAATGCCCGTATGCTGGACGCCATAGGTTATACCATAAAGTGCAAGGCAACCGCCCTTACCGAGTGCGGCAGGATACCCGACCCCGATATCGTCGCACGCGACAATGCCCTCTGGCTGTGGTTCGCGCTCTGGAAAGGCGATTATATCATCAATCCCAACGGCTCCATACATTATTCCCATGTCTCCGCCGCTCAGCTCGACCGCGCATATAATAACGAACTCTACATCACCCGCGATGAACTGCCGGACTGGGAGCGATATTAAGCCGAT
>CAMVBT010000282.1 GCA_947165805.1 uncultured Clostridia bacterium | reverse complement strand
GTCGGTCATCGTAACGGTCTTCATCGGCGGCGGCTCCTCAGGCTCGGTATTGCAGCCCGTCAGAGTGAATATCACAGCGCCCGCCGCGAATGCCGCCGCAAGCATTTTAAGTTTTGTTCTTATTGCAGTCATTTTTCTTCTCCTTTTTGGATAAAACTGCATAGTCTGCCATATTATCATCTTATTATATCACCTAAAACAGAAAAAATCAATGGCAGTAGGGGGTAAAATTAACAAAATATCTGTCCGGGGAAGTGTTGGAGCGCGGCTACGGGCATATATTACGACGGAAAACATTATTTTTCAAAAATATCACAGAATTTTTAAAAAAATATTTTGCTTTTTACGCAAAAATATGATATACTATTATTCAGTGTATATCCGGTAAACAGAAAAGACGGAAAAAGAAAGGAAATAAGAAAATGAACAAGAGAATAACGGCAGCGGCAGCAGCATTCATAGCCACTGCCCTGCTGCTCACAGGCTGCAACAACAACAGCAACAACACACCCGCGGATACGACGGCGGGAACCACCGCGTCGGCAGCCGAGAACACCGCTTCAAAGGCCGCCGAGATAGCGGACAAATACTTCCCCGGCAGTGCCGACACCTTTACCGCGTGGAAGGGAGTCGATAAAAACAAGCTCATCGCCACCGTACCCGAGGGCAACGAAGCCAAGGACTTCTTCGATATCACATTCGGAGAGTTCTACAACGAATATATGTACTACCTCGTTTCCTACGGCATCAGCGACGATATGGCAGAGGATCATAAGGCCGCCTGCGAGAGTTACCGCGACAATATAATCAGCTACCTGACATTCGAGAGAATGTATCTGTACGCCGCGGAGCATGAGTACGGCATCACCGAGGAAACACTGACGGACGAACAGAAAAGCCAGATAAAGTCCGACGCGGACATGGTAAAGAAGAACTGGGCGACGGGCTTCTATAACGCGGCGACCGAGGCTCTGGGCGAGGACGCTTCCGAGGAAGACAAAGCGGCGCTCTGCACCGAGGTGCTTGACATTATCCTTGACAGATGCGGCCTTGACAGCAGCATATTCTACAAGTGGGAAGTCAGCCGCTTCATACAGGATCTTGTGATAAACGAGCTTGTAAAGAGTGTGGGCGAAGTCACCGACGCCGATGTACAGAATATGTTCGATGAGTTCGTAGCCGAGTCAAAGGACAAGGCGGAGAACGATCCGGCGACCTACGAATCCCTGACCGCCTACGCGCAGGTCTATGTCCCCGAGGGCACACGCACCGCGAAGCAGATAGTCATCAGCTATGCCGAGGACGACCTGAACAAGATAGCGCAGGCGCTGAACGACAACGATCTCGAGACCGTTGCCACGGCTTCGCTCGAAGCATACAACGACGAAATAAAGGCGAAGGTCGCCGAAATAGTCGAGAAGCTTAAGTCGGGCGCGGATTTCGATGAACTGCGCACCGAATACGACAGCTCCGGAAGCTCCGAGATGATCGTACTGAAAAACTCGCCGTCCTTCTTCGACGCCTATAAGACCGCGCTTTATGATATCCCGGAAAAGGGCGGTGTCAGCGACCCGATCATCTATTCCAACGGCATCTACTTCGTTCAGTATTCCGACGACGCTCAGGTGTTCGACGATAATCTTGAAAGCATCAAGACGAGCATGAAGGAATTCCTCACGGACAACAAGAGCCAGTCCGCACAGAACAACGCATATAAGGAATGGTCGCAGAAATTCCCTTACACGATAGACTATGAAACAATAAAAGTAGACCCGACGAGCTCGGTGCTTTCGGGAATGAATACAAACAATTAAAAGGAAACAGAGGACGCAGCATGGAAGAAAAGAAATTACCCAAGCGCGGCGAGATACCCGCAGAATTCAGATGGCACATAGAAGACCTTTATCCGAGCGATGAGGCGTTTGAAAAGGCGCTCACCGACGCGGGAGAATTCCCGGAGCAGATCGCGTCATACGCGGGAAAGCTGTCCGCTTCGGCAAAGGAGCTGCTCGCTTATCTGAAAGCCGACGACGAAATGACGGTCATACTCGAGGACATTGCCAACTACGCGAACCGCAAAAGCGACGAGGACACGTCCGTGAGCCTGTACTCGGGCTACTGCGACCGCGTTAACGCCCTGTTCGTGCAGATATGCAGCGCGGCGGCGTTCGCTGTGCCGGAGATCATCTCAATAGAGGACGACGACATGGAACGGTTCTACAAGGAGGAGCCCGGGCTGGAGCACTACCGCCTCGCGATAGACCGTATCAGGAAAAAGCGCGAGCATATCCTCTCCCCCGAGGAGGAGCGCATAGCCGCCATGGCGGGCGAGATGTCCGCAACTCCGTCCACGGTGTTCAATTTTCTCGATAACGCTGATATAAAGTTCCCGGACGCCGAAGACAAGGACGGGAACAAGCATATCGTCACCCACGGCAGCTATATCCCGCTTATGCAGGGCGAGGACAGAGTGCTCCGCAAGTCCGCGTTTGAGAGCCTTTACCACACCTACACGGGCTTTGAGAACACATATACCGCAATACTCGCGGGGCATCTGAAAACACTCGCGTTCAACGCGGACGTGCACAAGTATGAGAACACCCTTGAAGCCGCCCTTGACAGCACCGAGGTGCCGACCGAGGTATATTACAGGCTGATAGACGCGGTACACGCGAACATGGACAAAATGTACCGCTATGTGGAGCTGCGCAAAAAGCTGCTGGGCGTTGACGAGCTGCATTATTACGACCTCTACGCGCCCATGGTCAGCGACGTCGAGGACAAGATAACCTACGACGAGGCGAAGGAAACGGTGCTTGAAGCCGTGAAGCCTCTCGGCGAGGAGTATGTGTCGATCATGCGCGGCGGCTTTGACGGCGGCTGGGTAGATGTATATGAGAACGAGAACAAGTGCAGCGGCGCATATTCCGCAGGGGCGCGCGTTCATCCGTTCGTACTGCTCAATCACACGGACGATCTCCAGTCGGAGTTCACCATTGCTCACGAAATGGGGCACGCTCTCCATTCATATTTCTCGAACAAGTTCCAGCCCGTCACATACGCGGATTACAAGATATTCGTGGCGGAAGTCGCATCGACGTTCAACGAATCCCTGCTTATGCAGCATCTTCTGAAAACCACCACGGACAGGAAGCGCCGCGCGTTCCTGATAAACTACTTCCTCGAGCAGTTCCGCACCACACTCTACCGCCAGACGATGTTCGCGGAATTCGAGCTTAAAATAAACGAGATGCAGGCACGCGGCGAAGCCGTGACGAGCGACGCTCTCTGCAAGCTGTACGGCGAGCTGAACGACCTGTACTTCGGGGAGGGCATAGTCCACGATCCCGAGATAGACCATGAGTGGCAGCGCATACCGCATTTTTATTATAATTACTATGTGTATCAGTACGCCACGGGCTTTGCGGCCGCAATAGCGCTCTCTCAGCGCGTCCTGAACGGCGGTCAGCAGGAAGTGGATGATTACCTCGGATTCCTGAAAGGCGGCTGCTCAAAGACCCCGATAGACCTGCTCAAAGGCGCCGGCGTCGATATGACCGATACCAAAGTCGTCAACGATGCCCTCTCCCTCTTCGGCTCCCTCCTCGACGAAATGGAGTCGCTGATGAAGTAGTCGCTTCGCTTGAGAGGTCGCTTACGCTCGAGTATTGTCGCTTCGCTCGAGACTGGGGGAAACTTTTTTGAAAAAAAGTTTCCCC
>CAMVBT010000281.1 GCA_947165805.1 uncultured Clostridia bacterium | reverse complement strand
ATGCGTTTCGCGGCATCGGCGTTCCTTGCGGCCTCCATTATGTCGATAACGTCCTCCGCGGTCAGCTCGCCGTCGCGTCTGGCTACATAGCATTCTCCGACGAAAGGCACAAGCCCCGCCTCGTCAACGGTCTTTCCGTCATTTATGAAATGATATGGCACATCAACGTGAGTGCCGTTGTGCGCGCACATCGAGAACTCCGTCAGATTGCAGATATCTCCGTCCGCGATACTCATGGCCTGCTTCCGGACGGGTGCCGGATCGCCGGGAAAAGTCCTGCATGAGAAGACCTCCTGCGAAATGTCGATCATCATGGCAATATCTTCCTTTCCTTTATCAAACAAGCTCTCCGTCACGTTCTGTTCGTGCGACGGAGAGCTGTGTCGTGCTGTGCTTATCTGAAATAATCTATACCGCTCTTAAAGAGGGGCTGATCCTTTATGCCGTCAACGTTGGTGCAGCAGTCGGCGGAGATGCGTTCGCTGTGACCCATTTTGCCGAGCACGCGTCCGTCGGGGGAGATGATGCCCTCGATAGCGTACATCGAGCTGTTCGGGTTGTAGCGCAGATCCATTGTCGGGTTGCCGTCGAGGTCAACATACTGCGTAGCTACCTGACCGTTGGCTATCAGCTTCTTTATGACCTCGTCGCTCGCTACGAACCTGCCCTCGCCGTGGGATATCGGGATCGTGTGGATATCGCCTACCTTGCAGTTCATCAGCCACGGGGACTTGTCGGTGCAGATGCGTGTGCGCACGAGCTGCGACTGATGCCTGCCGATCTTGTTGAACGTGAGCGTCGGGCTTTCCGATGTCAGCGGCACGATCTCGCCCAGCGGCACAAGTCCCAGCTTTATGAGCGACTGGAAGCCGTTGCAGATGCCGAGCATAAGTCCGTCGCGCTTGTAGAGCATATCGTTGACCGCTTCCTTGACCTTCGGGTTGCGGAAGAACGCGTTTATGAACTTGCCGGAGCCCTCGGGCTCGTCGCCGCCGCTGAAACCGCCGGGTACGGCGATTATCTGGCTCTGCGCGATAAGCTTCGCGAACGCCTCGACAGACTCCTCCACGGAAGCCGCGTCAAGGTTCTTTATCACGAATATCGACGGGTCGCCGCCCTCGCGCCGGAACGCCTCAGCCATATCGTATTCGCCGTTGGTGCCGGGGAACGCGGGAATGAGCACTCTGGGCTTGGCTGTCTTGTTTGCGGGAGCGCATACGAGCTTTTCGCCGGTGACCGTAGTTATCGGCTCCGGAGCGTCGTAGTGCTTGACGGTATCTCTGAATATCGGTTCGAGAACAGCGTCCCACTTCTTTTCGAGCGCCGCGATATCGAGTGTTACGCTGCCGCTTGTGATAGTGTATTCCTCGGTAGTCTCACCGATGAGCTCGAAGCCGTCGAGCTCATTGCCCGACTCGACGATGAACGCGCCGTAATGAAGTCCGAACAGCTTGTTGTCGCCGAGCTCTTTGAGCTTCGCGCCTATGCGATTGCCGAGAGACATCTTGAAGATGCCCTCCGCGAGACCGCCGTGACCGAGAGTCCATACCGCCGCAGCGTCGCCGTCCGCGATGACCTTTTCGACCTTCTTGTATACTTTCTTTACGCTCTCGAAGTCGGGCATACCGTTATCGTCATACTCGGGCGCGATGTAGTACAGCTTGTCAAAGGGCAGCTTGAATTCCGCGCTTATGATCTTGTCCGCTCTGCCCATTCCGACAGCGAATGAGACGAGAGTCGGAGGAACGTCGATGTGCTCGAACGTGCCGCTCATCGAGTCCTTGCCGCCGATAGCTCCCGCGCCGAGATCCTTCTGCGCCTTAGACGCGCCGAGAAGAGCGCTGAAAGGCTGTCCCCAGCGTTCGGGGTCGCCCTGTGTTCTCTCGAAATACTCTTGGAATGTCAGCCAGCATTCGTCGCTCTTGCCGCCCGCGGCAACGAGCTTCGCGATGCTCTCGACAACCGCGAGCGCCGCGCCGTGATAGGGCGACTGCACCGCGACTGCAGGGTCATAGCCCCAAGCCATTATCGAGGCTGCCTTTGTCTCGGCTCCGAGCACCGGTATCTTTGCCGCCATTGCCTGAACGGGTGTCTGCTGTGTCTTGCCGGAGAAGGGCATGAGCACTGTAGCCGCGCCGACCGTCGAGTCGAAGCGCTGGACAAGCGCTCTCTGCGAGCAGACGTTGAGGTCTGTCACCAGTCTCTCCCAGTCCGCGGCTGTATTCTTGAAGCCCGTTTCGTAAGAGACCTTTACTTCATTTACCTTTATATCGGTGTGCTTTTCGGCACCGTTGGAGTTCAGAAATTCTCTGGAAATATTGCATATTGTCTTGCCGTTCCAGTTCATCACAAGTCGCGGCTCTGCCTCGACCACCGCTACGGGAGTGGCTTCGAGGTTCTCTTCTCCCGCCAGCTTTATGAACTTTTCGACGTCATTCTTGTCGACCACGACAGCCATTCTTTCCTGTGACTCGGAGATAGCGAGCTCCGTGCCGTCAAGACCCGCGTATTTCTTGGGTACCGCGTTGAGGTCTATGGTCAGACCGTCCGCGAGCTCGCCGATAGCGACGGAAACGCCGCCCGCGCCGAAGTCGTTGCAGCGCTTGATGAGCACGGTGGCCTCACGCGTTCTGAAAAGTCTCTGGAGCTTGCGCTCGATAGGGGCGTTACCTTTCTGTACCTCCGCGCCGCAGCTTTCGAGTGACTGAACGCTGTGGGATTTGGAGGAGCCGGTAGCTCCGCCGCAGCCGTCGCGTCCCGTGCGTCCGCCGAGCAGGATTATCACGTCACCGGGAGCGGGACGCTCTCTGCGTACATGATCCTCGGGAGCCGCCGCGATAACAGCGCCGATCTCCATGCGCTTTGCCATATAGCCGGGGTGATATATCTCCGCGACGTGGCCGGTGGCAAGTCCAATCTGGTTGCCATAGGAGGAATAGCCCGCGGCAGCAGTGGTGGTTATCTTGCGGGGCGGGAGCTTTCCGGCTATCGTCTTGTCAACGGGCAGCAGCGGGTCGGAGGCTCCGGTCACGCGCATAGCCTGATAAACGTAGGCTCGTCCGGAGAGCGGGTCGCGTATAGCGCCGCCGAGGCAGGTCGCCGCTCCGCCGAAGGGCTCTATCTCGGTGGGGTGGTTGTGGGTCTCGTTCTTGAACATAAGGAGCCAGTCCTCGTCCTTGCCGTCCACGTCCACCTTGATCTTTACCGAGCAGGCGTTTATCTCCTCGCTCTCGTCAAGGTGCCTGAGTATGCCGTCTTTTTTGAGCTTCTTCGCGGCGAGCGTCGCGATATCCATAAGGCATACCGGCTTGCCGGAGCGGCCGAGCTCCGCGCGGTCGAGCTGATATTCCGCGTAGGTGTCTGCTATGTACGAAGGCTTTATATCCGCGCTGTCGATGATAGTTCCGAATGTGGTGTGGCGGCAGTGATCCGACCAGTAGGTATCTATCATTCTTATCTCGGTGATCGTTGGATCGCGCTTTTCGCTCCGGAAATAGTCCTGACAGAACTTGATGTCGTCGTTGTCCATGGCGAGGCCGTAGTTCTTTACAAAGTCCGCCAGTCCGTCCTTGTCGAGGTCAAGGAAGCCGTTCAGAACAGCTACCTCGGTGGGGATATCGTACTCTGTCTTGAGCGTCTTGTATTCCTCATATCCGCACTCGCGGGATTCCACGGCGTTGATGAGGTAGTGCTTTATGCGCGCGAATTCCTCGTCCGTGAT
>CAMVBT010000280.1 GCA_947165805.1 uncultured Clostridia bacterium | reverse complement strand
AGGGGCTGACCGACAGACAACTTTTTTTCAAAAAAGTTTCCCCCAGTCTCGAGCGTAAGCGACCACTCGAGCGTAAGCGACCACTCGAGCGCAAGCGACCGATCAATAGCCGTGGGCGAGCAGCTCCTCCGGAGTGATGCCCGCGGCTTCATAGTCCTCGGGGGTGTGGAGCATTATCCAGCGGGAACTGTAGATCTTGTCTCCCCTGACTATCGAGGTGTCCGCCGCAAACTCCGCCGTTACCTCCGCGACAGTTCCGTTGAAAAGAACATTTATCTGTTCTTCGGTGAGCAGATCACCGACAGCTTTCTCCAGAGTTTCCCGGGAAATTTCAAAGCGCTTTATAAAAGTGTAAAGATTTGCATAATCCTCAATACTGTCGGGAACGCCTTCCCCGAACGAATCGCACCACGCGGTGAACTCATTGTCGTCGATCATGTTCGTAAGCTCTTCGGGAATGAAGTCGAACGCCTCTATGCAGGGATTTATGAAATATCTGTAATCAAGTGTCACTATCTTTTCGAGCGGCAGCTCGCTGTCGCCGTCATCGGGAAGCCTCAGGCTGTCCGCCTGCGGCTCGACCGGAGCGTAGTCCTCCGTAGGCTCGGCACATTCTTCATCGTACTCTTCCTCATCGGCACATTCCGCGTCGTCCTTCATTACGTCCGCCGCTGACGCTCCTGCGGCTTCGTTCTCCTGCTCACCGTCGGCGGGAGCGACCGGAGCAGCCTCGGCTATCATCATCGGAGTCGCATCGGCAGCTTCATCGCCGCCCGCGTCGGCATCGGCGGCTCCGTCTGTGTAGATGCTGTTATCGGCATCCATGAAGGTCTTTTCGCCTTCGACACACTCCGCAAAAGACATATCGGCGTCGGCATCGGAAACAGGCATAACGTATTCCTCAACGGATGCCGCTGAAGTCGTCGCTGCCATGGCCGCGGCAGGCTCGGGCTCTGCCTCTTCCGCAGTGGCTTCCTCGGCTGCCGCATAGTCTTCGGCAACGTCGTCCGCGTCCGCAGCTTCCGCAGCGACAGCTTCTTGCGCCTGCACGTCCGCCGCAAATGACTTTCCGGAGGTGAGACCGTCCGTTTCCGGATCGGAAGAGAACGCTGCGGGCGCGGCGCTCGCTGTGCCCTCGGAGGTCTTTACGCCGTTGTTCTGGCCGGCGAAGAACAGCATAGTTCCGCCCGCCGCCAGCGCGACAGCCGCCGCAATGCCCACGTACTTCACGAAGCGCATCTGCAGCGGAGGCTTTTTGCGGCTCACCTCCTCGCTCATCATCGCGGAGACCCTGTCAAGCAGCTCGGTAGACGGCTTGACGTTCTCAAACGCGATATTCAGTTCATCTTTAAACATCAAACTCAACTCCTTCCAGCTTTTCTTTCAGCATTTCCCGCCCGCGGGAAAGCCGGGTCTTTATATTGGTCTCGCTCGTGCCGACTGTCTTTGCTATCTGCGCAATGCTCATATCCTCGTAGTAGAACAGGTATATGGCGGTGCGGTACTTCTCCGGCAGCGTCATGAGCGCGTTCATAACGTCGCTTTTCGTTTCCGCCGCTTTCAGGGCGGGGTCCTCGGCGCCGGTATTCGGGTCGGGCTCATCATAGTCCGTGTGGCGGTTCCACGCGGAGGTGAGGTATGATTTGGTGCAGTTTATGGTTATCCGGAGCAGCCACGCCTTGCGGTGCTCCTCGTCGTTGTAAGTCTTATCTGCCCTTATGTATCGCAGGAATACCTCCTGCAGTATGTCGTCCGCGTCAAACGTGCTGCCCGTCCTCGAGTATGCGAGCTTATACACCATATCCGCGTATTTTCTCATAACGGCGTCAAAGCTTTCTCTCGTGCACAAGGAAAGTTCCGTCATTTCAATATCCCTCTCAAGCTTTTTTATCCGCTTTCAACTATAACACTCCGCAAAGCGCGGAAAGGTTACAGATTTTTTCAGTTCTGCGTATTATTTTCTTTCATTATATCCCACAGCGCGTCCGTGAACTCCCGAAAGCCTTTCGGGAACGCGTTTGAGCCGTGAGCGGAGATATTTTCTCCGTCTATTGTGCCGCTCATGCTGAACATTTCGCCGTCGAGGACGCCGCTTGCGCTTTTGCTGAAGCCGTCCCACTTCTTCACGCTGCAGTCATTGACGAGCCCGAGGACCTGTTCATACAGCTCGGAGCCGCCCTCCGCGCGCATTTCGAGGTAGTTTTCCTTCGGCTCGTCATCGCTGTAATTCCACGGGCCGTAGTAGTAGGATATACGGACACCGCCGTCGGTGCGCAGTACCTCATATTCGTGCGTCGCCGCTTCCGTTCCCGTGATGTCTATGATGATGCTTTCAAAACTCGTTGTCTTCATATTGTCGTCCCCTGTGTTGTTTCCGCCCGAAGCCGGCGTGTTCGCCCCCTGTCCGAATATCCCGGACAGCCCGTAAGCGAGAAAACTGTCGATAAAGCTGCATGAGCTCAGTGTGAGCATTGACGCCGTAACAAGAGCGGCTGCGGCTGTGTATGTGATCTTTCTGTTCATTCCGACACCTCCCTGCCGATACTATAATAATTATATAGTCAGAGCCCTCAATTGTCAATATCCGGGCGGGATTTGTCTGTTTTTACAAATTTTGACGTCACTTTTCACAATTCGGCAGGATATGCGTGAAATCGAAGGAAGAACGCGCTATAATGTTATTGTATGCTCCCGGGCTGTGGATCACGGCACGAAACGTGCCGTCCTGTAACCGCGGCGTAACTCTGTTATGCGCCGAATTTCGTCAAAATGTCTGTATTCCGCGGGTCGATTTGTGAAAAATGCAGATTTTTTCGGCATCGGCAAAAAAACGGGTCAAAAACTAAAGTTTTCGGGCGGCGTGACGATATTATAAATGCAGCATAAAATATGCAATAACTATGCCCGCTGCATCTGCGCAAGGCGCGGATACCCCACAGCAAAAGGAGTTGAATGATATGGAGATCAGTAACCTTGGGATCAATCCGATCAATGCGTACAAGAAGTACAACCGTGCTTCCGCCGCCAAGAAGAGTGACGGGGCAGGACGTACCGCGCCCAACACCGACAAGGTCGAATTCGACCGCGCACGTTCGCTGAACGCCGCACAGAGCGCTATCGCTGCCCGTGTAGGCGGTTCCGCAAGTGAAGAAAGGCTCGCGGCTCTCGCCGCAAAATACGCTGACGGTAATACTCCCGTACCTGCAGAAAACGTTGCTTCCGCGATGATCGCGTAAGCGCCGCGGAAGCAGCTGCTATTTCCCGTAAAGGAGGCTCGGAAATGAATGCAGAAGTTGCAAAGGAAGTCATAGCTTTCATGGAAAAATATAACAGCCATTTTGAGGCTTTGTCCGCCTTCGTTTCCGAAAAACGGGCAAAGGTGCTCGCCGATGAGCTCACGTGGCTGCTCGATTCGCTCACAGCCGAGCAGAAGTTCATCATGGAGGGCAACGACCTCGAGGCAAAGAGGCTCGCGCTCTTCGACAGGCTCGGGATAGGCGGAAAAAAGGCAAAAGAGCTTATAGAAGAATGCCCCGAAGACCTGAAGCCCAAGCTCACCCACGAGTGCAGGGCAATGGAGCGGTATGTGCATGATATCAAGGAGACAAACGCGGATATCATAGATATCATCGAGCGTAAGCTCTCCGTGCAGGAAAAGCTGATAAACCGCTCACATTCCACAGCGTCCACATATACGGGAAAAGGAGTCAAGGTCACGAAGCA
>CAMVBT010000279.1 GCA_947165805.1 uncultured Clostridia bacterium | reverse complement strand
AGCGGGGAGGTGGCGACGAAGGAGCCAGAGGGGCTGACCGACAGACAACTTTTTTCAAAAAAGTTTCCCCAGTCTCGAGCGAAGCGACCTCTCGCTACTCGTACAAAGGGGCGAGTTCGGCGGATGAGGATCTTATTGCTTCGGCGGTTTTCTCGGCGTCGTCGAGGTGCATGAGGAACAGCTTTATATCGAGGCCTGCGGTCTTTGCGAGCAGGTCATCTATATAGATATGTACGGGGGTGCGGTGGAGAGATACCTCGGAATAGAAGTATGTTCCCGGTTCAAGATAAGGCAGGAACGGATCTACAGATGACGTGTCGCCGGTATATACGACATTTTTCCCGTTTACGCGCAGTCTGTAGCCGAAACACCGCCCCTCCAGCGACGGAGAATGACTGGTCGGGACAACGCCCAGCAGCCACGGACGCCCGGCTTTATCTGCGGTCAGCAGCTCATAGGCATCGGGAGAACAGCCCTCGAGCCTGTCAATAAGGAACCGCAGATCGGCGGCTACCTCGTCCGACGGTGCTATCACCGTGACTCCGCGTTTCAGCACATGATACGCGTAGTGTATGAGCATCGGTATCCCGCCGACATGGTCGCCGTGTGTATGGGTCACGATCACCGTGAGCTCCGCGCCGCTTATCCCGGCGATATTGTCCGCGCCCAGCCTGCGGAGCTTATCAAATGACGACATGGGGCAGTCTATGAGCACAAGCTCCGCGCCGTCCGTAAAGAACGCGCTGTTATGCTCCGACGTGAACGCCGAGCCGCGTCCGAGGAATGTCAGACACTTATCCATATCACCAGATCACCCTGTTCCTTCCCTCGGCTTTCGCGGTGTAAAGATGCTCGTCGGCAGCGTTTATATTGTCCGCGAAGGACAGCGCCGGGTCAAACTGACGGCACCCGAAGCTCACGGTATAGTTTATCGTATCCGTGCCTATGTCACACGGGGTCACCATTATTATCCTGCGTATGACCTCGGCCTTTTCCACGCACTTCTCGAGCGTGGTGTCGGGCATCATCATTATGAATTCCTCGCCGCCCCAGCGATAGACGCACTCGCCGTCGGCACAGGCATTGGCGAGTATGTTCGCGTTGAACGAGAGCACCGCGTCGCCCGCGTTATGGCCGTATGTGTCGTTGACGCGCTTGAACTTGTCTATATCGCAGATGAACATACTCAGCGGTCTGCCCTCTTCGAGCACCTTGCTGTATATCTTCGCGTAATCGCTGTGGAAGCCCATGCGGTTTTTGAGGCGCGTCAGCTTGTCGTGCTGCGAGTTTTCAAGAAAAGTCTCGGACTCCAGCGTGATGCCACAGACTATGGCCGCCAGCGAGAGACACCGCACATCGCTCTCCTCCTCAAAGCCGCCCTCCCTGTTTATGACCTGGAGAGCGCCGATGAAGTCGCCGTTCACGTCGGCTATCGGCATGACAAGTATCGACTTTGTGACGTAGCCGGTCTTTTTATCCACGGCGGAGTTGAAATCCGGGTCGCTGTACGGGTCGTTTGTAATGACCACGCGCTGCTCCTTGAGCGCCTTGCCCACAAGCCCGGTATTGTCGGGTATCACTATCCTGTCCGTGCCGGTGGCGGAGGTCGTCCACAGCTCCTTTCTGAACTTGTCCCACTTCCAGAAGCTCGCCCTGTCCGCTCCGACGAGGGACTTCCCGAGCTCTGTCAGGTACGAGAAAAGAACGGAATGGTCGGCTCTCTTGTTGCCGCACATATCCTTATAAAGTCTGCTGCATATATCGTATATCTCTTCAAGCTGTTTTTCGCCGTTAGTGTTTGTCATACTGTGCCTCCGCTGAATATCGGGCCTGATGTCTGATATATATTATAACACTTTTCCGCGATCATTTCAAGTATCTGAATAATAAAAAAGGGCATCCCCTGATGCCCCGTGAACGGGTCGGCATAATTACAGCACGACCCGTATCTTAAGCATATTATCCTCGTACACCGCACCGATGCTCCCGCCTGCCCGCTCAACAAGCGTCCGCGCGATAGACAGCCCCAGACCGGTCGAGTTTCTCGCGTTTTCCACGGTATAGAAGCGGTCGAACAGCCGCTCGACCTGCACGGCGGTCAGCGTGCGCGCCGTATTCGAGAACGTTATCGTGCAGTCCTCCGTCATGGTTATCGCAAGATCGCCGTCGCTGTATTTTACCGCGTTGCTTATGATGTTCGAGAACACCCGCGTAAGCGAAGCCCTGCTTATCTTCCTTATCACATCGGTCTCCGGTATCGACACGACAGGCGTTATCCCGCGCCCGGTAAGCGCCGCGTAAAAGCCGATCACGCTCTCCTCGAGCACGCGGTTGACAGCGGTATTTTCCGTTTCTCCCTCTGTATCTTCATTGTTTTCCGCGAGTATCACCGAGTACCGGAAAAGCTCCTCGGTCAGCGTTTTCATAAGCTCCGTGCGCTCGGCGATTATGCCGATATAGCGCTGTACCTCCGGAGTTTTTTCCTCCTTTTCAAGCAGCGCGAGATAGCCGCATATCGCGGTCAGCGGAGTGCGCAGGTCGTGCGAGATGTTCGTTATCGCAGTTTTCAGCTCCGCGTCGCCCTGCGTGTATTTGTGGCGCAGTCTGCGAAGCTCCCGGAGCTGCTCGTTTATCTCTGAGGCGAGCTCCCGCATATATTTGTCGCGGCTTGAAATGCTTATCAGCGTATTCGTGTCGGTATGCAGTATTTCGGCGAATGCGGCGGCTGTCTCCCTCGCCGATTTGCGAAGGAGATGTATTTTTATAAGCAGTCCGATAACGACCGCGCAAAGTACGCCGATCACCGCATAAAGCAACACTTACACCTCACTTTATGTCTCGTTTCCTGAAAATCAGCAGTCCCGCCGCCGTGACCGTGACGATAATTATAATATCCACAGCTATATGCCCGGCAATGATACCGCCGACGATCGTTTCAGTGCTCAGACCGGGAGTGTTTATTGCCGTTTCGTATGCCTTATCATACAAATAGGCCTGATATATATGCCCGTTGACCTGCGCCCACGGGAGATAGCTTCCGATTTTGTACATGATATATTGTAACTCGTTTGCGGTATTTCCGTAATTTTCGGTGGCAAAAGTGAAAAGCAGGGCGCCAAAATTTATCACGAGGGAGACCGCGGTGCTTATCGCTTTTGACTGTATCACCGCCGAAAGCACGGCACACACGGCGGATATCACGCAAAGCGCGCAGGCGGCGCAGGCAATAAAGCCGATGTTCGAGCCGAGACTGTCCTTAAAACCGCCGAAAAGGCTTCCGGCCGCTATGACCGCAATGTTCAGCGCGAATATCAGCAGTGCCGGTATCATTCCGATGATGAAAAAGGAAAGATATATCTGCGGACGCTTGCCGCCGATCATCAGCTTGTTGCGTATCGTCCCGCCGCTGTATTCCATACCGATGAAGTGCGGCAGCAGCACCGACGGGGTAAACGCGGTGAAAAACGCCGCGAAAACAAGGATCAGCTGAATATTGTCGATATACCGTCTGAGGAACAGTAGCGGCACAACCGGCAGCAGCGGCAGTACCGCAAGAGCGTAGAAGAACGGTTCGCGGAACAGCCGTTGAAGCTCGGCATTAAGAAGCTTTCCCATACCGCTCACCTCATTTCAGATCGCGCTGTCCGAATATCAGCAGCCCCGCAGCCGTGAATACCTTCTTCTGCAAATTTCAGCGCGATAGCTTTTCCGATACCGCGTGCAGCACC
>CAMVBT010000278.1 GCA_947165805.1 uncultured Clostridia bacterium | reverse complement strand
GATGTTGAATATCACGATGAGCGTGAACATTATCAGCAGCATCGGTATAAAGCTGCTGCGGGTCAGCGTATCGTCGATGCGGGTCAGCTGCTCGCTCAGGAGGGCTATCTCCTCCTCCGTGTCGCTCTCGCTCATCGCAACGCCGTGCTCGGCCATTTCATCGGCGTAGTAGGTGCTCACGCTGTCCACAACGTCCTGCGTCTCGGAAATGGATACCTGTCTCACCCACATCAGCGAGGTGAAGAATATCAGGAACAGCAGAGCCAGCCATACAACGGTGGAGGTGCCGAAGCGGCGCTTCTTGTCCGTGCCGAATATGAAACGGAAGTACACGATGCCGAGTATCCCCCAGAACGCAAGCAGCAGGTAGGACTCGGCGGAGAGCGCGTTGCCCGCCACAAGATCGGGTATCAGCAGCAGCAGGCATATAAACGCCGAAATTATCACTCCGGCGACGCCGAATATCTCTATCCTGCGGTTGCCGCTGAATTTGGCGCATTTATATGCCGCCGCCGATGTATAGGCGTAGGCTATGGTCGTTCCGACGGTTATGACATCGACGACCCAGCCTATGGCGGTCCTGCCGAGGAACGGTATCACAGCCGAAAAAGCAAGTATCGCAAATACCGCGGCCCGCGGTATGCCCTTGGGCGTAAGCCTGCTGAGGGGAGCGGGGAAGAGGCCGTCCTTGGACAGGGCGTACAGCAGTCTTCCGGAAGCCACCATGCTGCCGATGATGCCCGTGCAGACCGCACCCAGCAGCGCCGCGGCAAGCACTATCAGCCCCGCGTCACCGCAGGCGGTCTTCATGGCATAGAACACCGGCATACTTTCGATGCCCTCGCACGAGCCGAGTGCCGCTATATATTCCGCCCAGTCCGCATAGCCCTCCGGCTGCGAGGTAGTGGCTATAAGGACAAGCAGTATGTATGTTATCGCGCCCGCGATTATGGCGGTCACCATTATGATGAGTATGCGCTTTATGGGAAATCTGTATTCCTCTGTGGAATTGGATACCGACTCGAACCCGACGAATGCCCACGGCGCCAGAGCCGTTATGCCGAGTACCTGAGAGACCGCGCTGCCGTTGGAAGCAAAGGCGGGCTGGAAGATGCCGGCATCGTTGTTTCCGTTTATGACCGCAAGAACGAAGCACACGATAACGCCGAGGAACAGTGCGCCCGCGAATATGATCTGGAGCCATACCGCGGCTTTGTTGGATATCATGCACACGGCTCCGAACACCAGCATTACCGCGAGCTCGGCGAGCACTTCACCGAGATACACGTCATATCCGGCTATGGTGTACATATACCCGACCTGCAGAGCGCCGCCGAGCATACTTCGCGCGACCAGAGCCAGCGCCGTGACATTCGCCCATAGTATCGACATATAGGCAAGTATCATGAACCACGCGCTGAGGAAGCCGTGGTCGTCGCCGAAGGTCTTTTTCGCAAAGGCGAAGGTGCCTCCCGCATCGGGGCAGAAGCGCATCATATAGCGGTAGTTGACCGCTATGACTATCATTATGAGCCCGCCGATGACCATGCCCGCGACCGTTCCGGCGGGGCCTGCCATGGGCAGGAATGTCGTGCCGGGCATCATGAACGCTCCCCAACCCACTATACAGCCGAATGACAGCGCCCACGCCGCCGCGGGAGATATGTATCGGGTCAGCGTGCCTTTCGCGGCCGCGCCCCCGTTCTGTTTATCCAAGATATCACTCCCTTTTAAGGGTAAATCACATCATCATACATTATATCATATTTACAATGAAAAATCAACCGGTTCCGCATAAAATCGCCGGTCAGCCGTCCCCGAAGCGACCGTTTTTGCGTTTTGGTCAACTCGGGGACAACTTTTGGCATCTGGGGTGATTACTCGTTTTCTGCTTTCGGCAGCTGCGGAATGACCTTGGTCACAGCCTCACAGCAGCGCCTCGACAACTTTCGTTGTCACTGCTTTTTTGAAATTATGTATCGACAGTTTTTATTTGACATAGTGCTTCGGAAATTCTGTGATTTTATTTTATCACGGAATGAAAATAATTGAAAATTACGGTGTGCTGCGAAATGCTTATTGTTATTTGAAGTAATATGAAGTATCTTTTGTTATTATTTAGTGAGATTTCAAGTGTTTGTGCAATACGCTGATTTTTCTGCAAGTCACTACAAGATACCAAAAGTAATTTGTTCATTTCGTAGAAAGTGATTTTTTCCGAAAAATTTTTTCATCTGCGAGTTTATGCGTTGCATTCTTCTATGGAAAATTTTTCAAGTCGATAGCTCTTTTTCTCGGAGAGCGCACGATACCACGACAGTGGTATATAAGTGCGCACTTCCTGCCGTCAGTGATCTGTAATTTCAACGTGCAAGACAAAATACTTGAAATTCTCAAACGTATTCATTAAATCATAACAAAACTCCCGCAGTTTCCTGCGGGAGTTCGTATTTATGCTTTACTTCTTGGTGCACTGTGTCAGAACAACATTTCCGACTTCGGTGAATTTTCCGCTGTTTCGGAGAGTCCAATCGGCTTCGGCGAGCGTCTTCTTGTTGAGCGAGGAGACAGTAATGTCTTTCAGCGTCAGCGGTAGCGATACCGACAGGCTTGCTCCTATGAATGTCAGCTTATGTCCGTTTCCGTCTATCGTGAGGCTCTTGCACTTCGATGCTGTCGGGAGTTTCAGAGCAGCGCCGATGTTCACGTCCGCGAGGAGCTTTATCGTGTAGTCGGTAGTCTTGCTAGTCATCGCCTTGATCGCATCTTCCCAGAACGCGTACTTCGTGCCGTTCACGTCGATAGTGTACGCTTTCAGGTAAGCGTACTGACCCGATGTGAGAAGATCATACGAAAGTCCGTTGTCCGGTGCGATGCCCGAGAGATCGTAAACACCCTTGAGGTCTGCCTTTGTCTTGAAGATAGGCTGGTCTTCGAGAGTTGTCGCGGAAACGAGCTTGATGTTCGTAGCGAGCGATCCGGTCAGGTCGATAGGTGTGAAGCCCTTCACAAGTGTGATCTTCGCGCCTGTGTCTCCGGTGATCACCTTGCCCTTGTTTATTTTCAGAGCCGCGCCGCTCATAAGAGTCAGGTTCGCGGAAGCACCGAGCTTGACGTCGTTCGCCGTGAATGTCTTGGATATTGCAACATCGTCGGTGAGGTTTATCTTCGCAAATCCTGTCAGCGAGTATATCTCGGAGCACTCGCCGAGCGTCAGTACATTGTCCTTGCCGCCCTTGATCGAGAGGGTCTTGCCGTTGAAGTTAAGGCCGTCTATCGCGGCGTTTCCTGTCGTTACATTGACCGTGAGAGCCGCAGCAGCGCCCTTCGCGGTGACTGCCGTAATGTTGATGTTTTTCAGCGTCAGGCCGTACTTCGGAGCTATCGAGGTCACGCCTGTGAGGGTCAGTGTCTTGTTGCTGCCGTCGATAGTGAGGCTGCCGATCTGCTTCGGAAGTGTGAGCTTCGCGAGAGATGTGTCTTCGTTCAGCCTTACGGTGTAGTTTGCTGTCGTGTCGGTCATTGCCTCGAACGCCTTCTCGAACGACGAGAAGTTCTGCAGTCCAACGACTGTCAGAGCGTCGAGATATTCCGCACGGACGTTTTTCTTGTACTGAACAGCGCTCAGTTTCTTGCCGTTAGCGGTATTCGTTATTGTGATCTTGGTCTCGAGATTCGAGATAATGTCCTGCTTCGCGAGCGCGATGACTGTCTGACCGCTGATGTTCGAGAGCGTGCCG
>CAMVBT010000277.1 GCA_947165805.1 uncultured Clostridia bacterium | reverse complement strand
TACCACACATGGAAAAACCCGCAGTTCAACTGCCAGTATGACGGAGTTGTCTACGCGGTGTTCGTTTCGCTCGGGTTCGCGCTGTGGGAGAACATCAGCTATGTGCTCCGGTACGGCCTGACGACAGCGCTTGTAAGAGCCGGGACCGCGATACCGGGACACGCCTGCTTCGGTGTGTTCATGGGCATTTTCTACGGTATAGCGAGGAAATATGAGAACTACGGCGTCCCCGGGAGAGCGGCGCTCTTCCGCAAGCTCGCGGTGCTGTTCCCCGCCGTGCTCCACGGAGCCTACGACTACATAGCCACAAAGGCGGACATCATCGGGGACACTTATTTCATCGGCTTTATCGTGGTAATGTTCGTGGTCTCCTATATCCTTGTGAACAGAATGGCAAAGAATGACAGGTACATAGGGTGATATCAGCGCACAAAAAAGCTGCCCGGATAACGAGATATCCGGACAGCCCGGTAAAACGGTATTCAGAACAGCTTGATATCTACCTGTATCCTGCTGTCAACAAGCTCCGCGAACTTATCGCCGTCTTTCCTGCTGCCGACAATGGACCCGTAGTGTATGGGAATTGCGGCTTCCGGCTGTATGAGGTTGACGAGAGCCGCGGCCTCCTTGTAATTCATCGTATAAGTTCCGCCGACCGGCACCAGCGCGATATCGCACCTGACTGCCTTTGCCTCGGCTACGGCGTCTGTGTCTCCCGCGGCATAGATGCGCTTGCCGCCGGCGGTGATGACATAACCGAGCCAGCCGTTCCCCTTCGGGTGGAACGGCTTCATTGCGTTATACGCGGCGACCGCGCTGACGGCTGTACCGCGTATATCCGCTGTATCTCCGGGCTTCATCAGCACGGGCGAGGCTATCCCCATTCCGGTCAGCTTCTTCCCCATGCTCACCGGAGCGGCGAATACGGTGCCGGGCTTGCGGACCTTTACGATATCGTCGGGCGAGAAATGGTCGAAGTGCTCGTGGGTGATGAAAATGATATCCGCGTCATGCACGGCCTCGTTGATGCCGAACGGGTCGACTCTTATTATGAGGGTACCCGCGTCTATGCGGATACTGCTCTGCGTGTTTACGGAAATGTTTCCGGTCATTGTGCCGCCTCCCGACGAGCTGTCACTTGTACAGCGTCATAACTATCGCGCCGATATCGTCCGCGAGCCTGTGGAGATTTTCCACGGTCTCGTCTATCTGCGCCATCTCGGTATTTTCCTGCGTTACGTTCTCGCTGGTCTGCTCTATCTTTGTCAGCATATCCTCGACAGAAGCGTTCATGCCGCCGAGAAGTCCCGCGATCTTGTCGGCGGTCTCCTTTGTGGAGCTCGCGAGGGTCTTTACCTCGCCCGCTACTACCGCGAAGCCCTTGCCCGCTTCACCGGCGTGAGCTGCTTCGACGCCCGCGTTTATCGAGAGCAGGTTCGTCTTGTCGGCAATGGTCTTAATGCTGTTGATTATGCCTACGGACGCGGAAACGGACTTCGATATCTCGTTCGCCGAGGCGGTAACGTCTGTCTGTCTTTCCGCGACCTCGTTCATCTGTCTCGCGGCTGTGCCTATCGTTCTTGCTATGGAGTCTATGCCCTCGCGGAGCTGCTTGATCTTCGGCGCGAGCTCCTCCCGGAAGCGCATCCTGTTGACCTTCTCGTCTGTTATGTCAAGTATGGTGCCCGCTGCCATGAGCGGCTTCTTATCGCCCCAGACGACATAGCTCGAAGCGCGCACCCATATATACTCGCCGCTTTTGTGCATCATGCGGTATTCCATATCGAACACGGTAGCTCCGCTCGGGTCGGCGAGCTGTCTGCCCATCTGCTCGGAGGCTCCCGCGACATCGTCCGGGTGTATCTTCGTGAACCACGACTGCATGATATCCGGGAACTCCGCGGGATTGTGATAGCCGAGTATCCTCTTGAACTGGTCGGAGAACACCATGGGGGAATTGGGGTCGGCGATATCGTACTTCGTCAGGTCCATGCTCCAGCTTCCCTCGAGCATCATCATCTCGACAGCGCCCTGTCTGCGCTGCTGGAGTTCAAGTATCTCGGCGGTCTTCTTCTGCTTGTCTATATCGCTGAAAGTTCCTGTGAACACTCTCGGAGCGCCGTTTTTATAGCGGATACAGTCACCCGCCGCGTGGAACCATTTGTAGCCCTCGTTCTTTGTCAGCAGGCGGTAATCTATATCATATTTCGTGCGGTTCGTGGTATCGGCCGCGGCCTTCGCGAAAAGCCCGAACACTTCCTTCGTATCATCGGGGTGCATTATCTTCCCGAGCGAATCGAACGTATCGGGGAGCTCCTTTTCGCTGTAACCGAGCATACGGCGGAATTCCTTTGAATAGATTATCGCCTCGACATCGCCGTTTTCCTTGTAATAGGCATACCAGAGCCCGAGATGCGTGCTGTTGTTTATCAGCTCGAGGAGCTGTTCATTCGTATCGGCTCTCAGTTTTTCTTCCGCAAGCCTGCGTTCCAGCTCTTCGATAGTCTTTTTTGCGCTTCCGAACATAAATTTACCTCCGCGAACGGGAAAACGTCAGTTCTGCTTTGTCCGTTCCACATGTACATTTGTTTTCCGGCAGTGTCATATTGACCCTTTAATGATTTATTATAACACAGCAGCCTTCTTATTTCAAGCGAAATGACGGATATTCCCCATTTCTTCCAATTGTTTTCAGCGTTATGCACAACCGGCAAGAACGTTTCTGCATTTTTTACCCGCCCCTTTCGGAAACAGACAAACGTGAACTGCTCTGAAATCGAAGTATATAACGGCAGCGAGGCAGAAAAATACCGTCTGCCACAAAAGTAACAGACGGATTGACCGCGCGGGTACCGCGCTGGCTGTAGTTAACACTTTAGATTTTTTGTCCGATAATTGTGATAAAATCTGTTGGGGATATCGCGGGAACGCTGCTGTCCGAAAAATCCTTTATGTTTCTTGTCACTATATGATCGGCTTTTATTCTTTCGGCGCAGATCATCTGCAAAGTGTCCTCGTAATCCGAATACTCCAAAGCCGCGGCTTTTTTCAGCTCCTCGGCTTTTAGATCGTCAATCGTAAAGATCAGACCGATACGATCAATGATTTCCTTCGTTTTCTTTGCGTCAAGCTCTTTTCGCAGAATATAAACAATGTTTGGAACAGACAACGCCGATATATGCCCTTCCGCGATCTTTGTCTCGCAGCACTTCCATACCTTTGCCGACATTCCGACAAATTCTTTTCTGTTGCATAATACATCGAGCAGTACATTCGTATCAACAAGTAACCTCATTGCTTATCGTACCTTTCTGCGCGGAGCTGCTTTTCGTCATAATCGCCGGACAGCACTCCGACAAGCGAGTCCGTAAGGTATGAAACAGCGTTCTGATGCGAGACAAGTCTTGCAACTTCTTTGCCGTTTTTCAAAATCACGACTTCATTTCCGTCTATAGCTGCTTGAAGAAATCTTCCGAAATTGTTCTGGACTTCGGTAGCTGTCGCTGTCGTCATAAGAAACACCTCCTCAATATTATCTAAAATCATTATATAACATTTTAGCTAATTTGTCAAGAGGATATTCATTCCAAATTGGAAACAAGGGTTCAAATCCCGTGCTTTTTCGACTTTTGTTCTGAAAATTTCGGACTTGTGAGCTGAACAGCAAAATCTTTCCAAAAATAAAACAGCCGTAAACCTGCTGTTTAAGGCTGTCCGGACATAGTAAAAGTCCACAAATCGTACTTTACAGTTCAATTTGTGGACTCATACCACTT
>CAMVBT010000276.1 GCA_947165805.1 uncultured Clostridia bacterium | reverse complement strand
AAAGTGTTCAAGATATCCGGTCTCGGCAGGGCTGTCATGCATCAGCAGAGAGCTCTTTCGGGCATCGGCATACCCTTTACGCTCGAGCCGAAGGACAAGGACTGGGATATCATACATATCAACTACTACGGGCTCAAATCCCGCCGCTACGCGAAAAAAGCGCATAAAGAGGGCAAGAAGGTGGTATTCCACGCGCACTCGACCGAGGAGGACTTCCGCAACTCGTTCTTCTTCGCGAACGCGATATCCAAGCTGTTCAAGAAGTGGATAGTCTCCTGCTACCTGCTGGGCGACGTGATAGTCACGCCGACGGAGTATTCAAAGCGCCTGCTGACGGGCTACGGGATAAAGACCCCGATATACGCGGTCTCGAACGGCATAGACCTGAATTTCTACGAGCCCAGGGACACCGACCGCGCAGAGTTCAGAAAGCAGTTCGGGCTGAAAGAGGACGACAAGGTAGTTATCGCGGTGGGACTGTACTTCGAGCGCAAGGGCATACTCGATTTCGTGGAGCTCGCGCGGCGTATGCCGGACTACAAGTTCATCTGGTTCGGCAAGACCCCGATGATATCCATACCGCACAAGATACGCAAGGCGGTAAAGACAAAGCTCCCGAACCTGCTGTTCGCGGGCTATGTCCAGCCGGGTGACCTGAAAAAAGCCTATGTCGGCAGCGACGTGTACATATTCCCCACCTACGAGGAGACCGAGGGCATAGTGCTGCTCGAAGCTCTCGCGGCGCGTGCGAATGTGCTCGTGCGCGACATACCGTGCTTCGACTGGCTCAGGCGCGATGTTGACTGCTACATGGCGGACGATATCGACGGTTTCCAAAAGAAGATAGAGGATATCGCGAACGGAAGGCTCCCCTCCCTCGGTGAGCAGGGCTTCCGCGCTGTCGAGGACAAGAGCATCGACGAGGTGGCAAAGCACCTCAAAGCAGTGTATGAAGCTGCTTTGGCTATCAAGTAGTCGCTGACGCTCGAGATGCCTCCGGCGGCCAGCTTTTTGAAAAAAGCTGGGCAAAAACTTTTCAAACGCTTCGCCTTGCAGATTCGTTAATGAGTACGCCTTTACGCACAACTGCAAGGCAGAAAAAAGCCGCAGTCCCAACGAACTACGGTTTTGTAAAAACTTACTTTTCGATCTGCTTCTTTATGTGAGCCTCGGAAGATTTAATAAGGCTCAGCAGAGCGGGAGACTGCCGCGGGAAGTCGTTCTCGATGACTACCGTGGATATCTCCGGGTTGTCGAAGGAAGCGTCCTTGACAAGCGACGCGGCCTCGGCTTCGCAGAGATGTATTATGGCGTCGGCGTAGTGGCAGGCGCGCTCGTCCGGTATCTCGAACATACTCTGCGCGTTCGACTTGTTCGAGCGGTAAACAACGCGGAATATCTTGTACACCGTAAGATTGAGGATATTCACTATCGCGAGGCTGAAACGGCTGTTGCCTATCCTGCCGAGCAGATTGTATATGATGTCTATGCTGTTCACGAGCAGCTTTCTGGACATGGAGAGAGTGATGTTCTCGCCGGCATGGGCTTTCTCGCGCTCACCCGATACGTCGGGGATATCGTTCTCGGTGATGAGGTTTCCCGTCGTGGACGCGGAACGCCCCAGAAGATAGTCGGTCGTCACGCCGTAGTAGTCCGCGACCCTTACAAGGAAATCAAGGCCGCACTCACGCTTGCCCTTTTCATAATGCGAAAGAAGCGCCTGCGCAACGCCGAGATCGGCTGCGGCTGCCTTCTGGCTTATATGTCTTTCTTTGCGAAGTAAGGATAGAATTCTCGGAAAATCGCTGTTCATATCTGCACTGACCTTTCAGGAATAATGTTATGCCTCTTTCAGAGAGTGCATACAAGCAATATTATAAATGATTTCTAACTTTTTGTAAATTGGCATATTTGACAAAAAAACCGGAACCGTTTGTAGAATAGATATAAAACACTGTTTTGGTATGATTAGCTAACAAAGTATAAAAAATACCCGCTGTAAAAGCGGTTTTATAAAGGATACAAAAATGAAGAACTACACGCTTTATCTTATACGCCACGGGATAACTCAGGCCAATCTCGAGGGACGGTATATCGGACTGACCGATCTGCCGCTGTGCGACGAGGGCTTTTACGCCGTGACAAGGCTTGCGCAGGAGCACCTCTACCCCGATGTGCAGAAGGTCTATTCAAGCCCGCTGAAACGCTGTCTCGAGACCGCCGACATCATCTACCCCGACCGCTATGTCAAGGAGATCGACAACATCGCGGAGTGTGACTTCGGCGAGTGGGAGAACAAGACCGCCGCCGAGCTCGAGGGGCTTCCCGAGTACGCGGAGTGGCTGAAAGGCGGCTTCGACAAGTCCGCTCCCGGAGGCGAGACAATGGAGGAATTCACGCTCCGGTGCCTTGACGGGCTTGAAGAAGTATTCAAGGATATGATGCACGATCAGGTCACCCGCGCGGCTATGATAACACACGGCGGCGTGATAATGAACCTCTGCGCGAACTACGGGCTTCCGAAAGGCAGACCCGCGGACTTCGCCATAGGTCAGGGCGAGTGCATACAGATCGCGCTGTCAACGTTCATGTGGCAGCACGGTCCCGTGTTTGAGATAGTCGGGAGGGTCGTATAATGACAGACTACGCAATGAAATATGACAAAAAGACCATGAGCGATTACATCGTGCATACGATGACCGGCGGCACAACGGGCGGCACAGCGCTGATACTGATATGCGCCGCTCTGCTTGTGATCGTTCCCGTTTCGTCGCTGATAATGTACTTCATCACGCAGATGCCGGCGCTGCTCATAGTGACGCTGTCGGCTGTTGTTATGGACATTGCGGTGGTGATGATAATGTTCATTATGGTGCGCACCTACTCGGACAAGATGCTTGCCGCGTATTCGGCGTTTGACGGGCTTGTCTGCTCGGTGTCGTCGGAGCGGATAATCATTGTGCGCGACGGGTCTCCGCAGACTGTTACGCCGTGGGACAAGGTAGAAGACGCCTACGACGGCAGACGCGCGTTTTATCTGAAGACCGACAACGATATGCTGATAATACTGCAAAAGGACAACGTGCTTTCCGGAACGGCGCAGGAAACGTCGGAGATAATCGCGGAGAAGCGTAAAAAAGGATAAGTTGCGATGATAAACTACCAGAAGGAGCTTGACGTTAAGCTTGCGGAGCTCGCCGCCGAGGGCAGGGTCCCTACCCTGCTGCTGCACTGCTGCTGCGCACCGTGCAGCAGTTATGTGCTCGAATATCTCACGGAGCATTTTCATATCACGGCGCATTACTACAATCCGAATATCGACGAACGAGCCGAATACGACAAGCGCGTGAACGAACTGAAACGCCTTATCTCCGAGCAGCCCCACAAATACCCCGTGAGCTTCTCCGAGGGCATCTATGAACCCGAAAAGTTCTTCGATATCGCAAAGGGATATGAGGATGTGCCCGAGGGCGGCGAGCGGTGCTTCCGCTGCTACCGTCTGCGGCTCGCGGAGGCCGCCGACGCTGCGAAAGCCGGAAATTACGACTACTTCACGACCACGCTCTCGATAAGCCCGCTGAAAAACGCGCAGAAGCTCAACGAGATCGGCGCGGAGGAAGCCGCGCGCGTCGGCGTCCCGTACCTCTTCTCGGATTTCAAAAAAAAGGAAGGCTATAAGCGTTCGATAGTGCTCTCCCAGACCTATAACCTCTACCGTCAGAATTACTGCGGCTGCGTGTTCAGTCGCTGACGCTCGAGCTGGGGGGCGGGCGGGGAGAAGGAGGCGCGACCGCCGCCGCCCGCCCGCGTAA
>CAMVBT010000275.1 GCA_947165805.1 uncultured Clostridia bacterium | reverse complement strand
CACGCTGAGAAGTATAACGAGGTCATGGGCATAAAGAACTCCTTCGACAATGTATCGGTCGGCGCGGACAAGTACGGTCAGATGCTCATAACCGTGAACTCGATGAAGGAGCCCGGCAGCGCCACGCTTGACAGCAGCCGCAAAAAGCTGCAGGGGAAGAGGCGCAAGCAGAAGATCGGGGCTTTCGGCGATTTCTACACGAACCTGTTCTCCGACAGACACGGAGCGTTCGGCTTCAAGGCGGACAGGAACATCTCGGATATCCGTATGATGAAGGAATTCGAGCTGATGGCGAAAAAGCGCGTCGATCACGAACAGCTCGACGCCATGCCGATGCTGCGCCTCGAGGACGATATGAAGGAACTGTCGGAGCTGCGGAATATGAGCGGTTCGCAGAATGAGAACTACGAAGAGCGCCGTCAGCTTGAGAAGCGCGTCCGCCGCGAGACCGAGTACCGCGACAGGTTCATGGCACGGATCCGCAAAGCCCGCCGCAAGACCTACGACAAGGAGGAGCGCGGGGAGGACGAGAAGCTGAATGCTCCAGAGACGCTCATGTCCGGCGATACCGGTGACGGAGCGAATGAGGACGGAGCCGGAACGGATGACATTGAAGATATCCTCGGCGGAATGGGGGATATTGACGATATTACCGATGAAACGTGAAGAAAATCCGGTGAAAGTGATGACAGATTATAATTTCGGTTATAGTTTCGGTTATAATAACCGGCTATAATAAAAACTGTAATCCAAAACGTATGCGCCGACAGCGCGCAGCGAAAAATGAAAGGGGGAACGGTTTTTACTCGCAGGACGGGTAAAAGCGATCTTTATGGCAGAGTATTTATCTCCCGGTGTTTATGTCGAGGAGTTTGAATCCGGCGGAAAGCCCATGGAGGGCGTCGGAACAAGTACCGCAGGTTTTGTGGGACTTGCTGAAAAAGGACCGGTGGGCGGAGTTCCGCAGCTGGTAACGAATTTTGCCGATTTCAGAAGAAAGTACGGCGGATTCCTTTCGGAAAATGAGTTTGGCGAGTATCGTTTTCTCGCTTACGCGGTAGAGCACTTCTTCATCAACGGCGGTACACGCGCGTTCATCTCGAGAGTTGCTCCCTCCAGCGCAAAGTGTGCGGAAGCAAAGGTCGGCGACCTTGCCTTCACCGCAAAGAACCCCGGCCTCTGGGGCGACAGCATCAGCCTGAAGATCACGCCTTCCTCCAAGGCAAAGACACAGGCGTTCGAGTCTCTCGGCGACAAGAAGTACAGAGTAAAGAACGGCGCGGGCTTCGCACCCGGCGATATCGTAGCCTATACCGACGGCGAGACGATCGAATACAATAAGGTCGAGAAAAATCAGGATAATGTCATCACATTCGTGAATGAATTCTCCGGCGATATCACAGATAACAACCTCCTTCCTTCCAAGGTCATCACGACCTGTGAGATCTCCATGGAAGTAAGATATGACGATACGACAGAGACTTATGAGAACCTCTCGTTCAATATCGAGTCTCCCAACTACATCGTTAAGAAGACAGCAAAGTCCGAGCTGATAAGCATTGAATACACCGGTGCCAACGAGATAGGCTATCCCTTCGGTACTCTCTGCACAGAGGACGAGACAGTTGTAACCGCCGAGTTCAAGGGCGGCAGCAACGGTTCCGCTTCCGATCTGTCGGCAGGCGACTTCATCGGCGAGAACAAGGGTGCCGGCAACAGAACAGGTATCCAGTCCTTCCTCGATAACGATGTCGTATCCATTATGGCTGTTCCGGGCATCACCGATCCCAACGTACAGCTCACACTCGTTGCTCACTGCGAGAACCTCGCAAGCAGATTCGCTGTGCTCGATGTTCCGAGGACCGCAAAGAAGGTAGACGAGATAGGCGCTCACAGAGATATCTTCTCCTCGAGCTACGCAGCTCTCTATCATCCGTGGCTCACAGTGTTCGATCCGCTCGACAAGAAGAACATAGCTATCCCGCCTTCAGGCTCTATCATGGGCATCTATGCGAGAAGCGACAATACAAGAGGAGTTCATAAGGCTCCCGCAAATGAAGTAGTAAGAGCCTGCGTAGGCCTTGATACACAGTTCAACAAGGGCGAGCAGGATATCCTCAACCCGAAGGGCGTTAACCTTATCCGCGCGTTCCCGGGTCAGGGCATCAGAGTATGGGGCGCAAGAACAGTATCGAGCGACCCGAGCTGGAAGTATGTCAACGTTCGTCGTCTGTTCATCTTCCTCGAGGAGACAATCAAGGCCAATACCAACTGGGCAGTATTCGAGCCGAATGATGAAGCACTCTGGACAAGAGTACACAGAACGATCAGCGTATTCCTCAACGGAATGTGGAGAAACGGCTCCCTTGCAGGATCATCGGCTGATGAGGCATTCTTCGTTAATATCGGCAGAAGCACCATGAGTCAGGACGATATCGATAACGGACGTCTTGTATGCGTAATAGGTGTTGCACCTGTGAAGCCTGCCGAATTTGTGATCTTCAGGATCACTCAGAAGACCGGCGATGCTGAATAATTGAAAGGGGTTGAATTAGTATGGTTTATCCACATACACGGTTTAGATACAAGGTCGAGATCGACGGTATAGATGCAGGCGGTTTTTCCGAGGCTACCGGATTTGACGCATCGATCGATGTAGTTGAGTACAGAGAAGGCGATATGGAAACTACACCTTCAAAGGTTCCCGGCATCAAGAGATACGGTAATATAACACTCAGACAGGGCCTTGTTGATTCGACAGCTATCTACGACTGGATGATAACAGGCGTGAACGGCGCAGTCGACAGAAAGACGATCACAATAACACTGCTTGATGAAGAAGAATCTCCCGCGGCTTCGTGGCAGGTGATCAATGCTTGGCCGATGAGATATACGGCTCCCGATTTCAACGCGTCCGCGTCGGAAGTTGCTATTGAATCCATCGAGATCGCCCACGAGGGTATGACAAGAGTTTCATAAGCTTATATGCTGAGCAATAAGACCGTTCGGACGAGCGGTCTTATTGTATAAAGGCCGTACCGTACAAGGAAGATATGTACGGCATCGGCCGCGTACACCCCTTAAAACTGCAAAAAAGGAGTAACAGATATGGCGAAGAAGAATAAGAAAACCGAAGCAGCCGAGGAAGAAGTAGTAGTCGAAGAGGCAGTGGCAGAAGAGACCGCCGAAGAAGCTCCGGTCGAGGAAGCTCCCGCAGCCGAAGAAGCTCCCGCAGCCGAAGAAGCTCCCGCAGCCGAGGAGGCTCCGGCAGCCGAAGAGGCTCCCGCGGCTCCCGAGACTGTCGAAGCGTCTGACGGGCAGATCGGTACTGTCTCCAGACCCGTTAATTTCAGAACGGGCGCTGCTTTCTCAAATGCCGTTATTGCCGAGCTCAAAGCGGGAACGAAGATCTCTATAAGCGAGACCGTTCAGGGCGACAAGGGCGCATGGTACAAGTGCGAGTTTGACGGCAGAGTCGGTTATGTAAAAGCTACCGGGATCATCGTAGGTTAAGTGCAGAATAAATCCCGAGCAAAGGAGTGGGAAAAACTATGTCCGACTCGATCAAAAAAAGTGACAGTCAGGCTGGAGGACAGGAAAATATCGTTCCGGCTCCTCAGCAAGCTCCGGTACAGGAAGGCGAAGAACATAACGTCCCGGTCAATAATGCGCAGGATAACGAAGAAGATATCCTCGGTAATCTCGGCGAGGAAGGCAATGAGCCTATAATCCCCGACGGTAACGAGGGCGGCGGAGATCGGCAGAACGGCGGCGGAGAAAATCAAGGCGGCGGAGATCGGCAGAACGGCGGCGGTGAGGCTCAGGG
>CAMVBT010000274.1 GCA_947165805.1 uncultured Clostridia bacterium | reverse complement strand
GTATCGGCGCGCTGTTTGCCGTTATAGCGCTGATAGTTCTCACTATTGTTGCGACGGTGCTTCAGATCAAGGGACTCAGTTTGGCGCGTAAGGACGAGCCCAAATATTTCGGCGGAGCGCTGGGTCTGGCGGTTCTGGTGCTCGTCGCGCAGATATTGAGAGGCCTTGGCTCGACTGTTCCGTTTCTTGCTCAGTTCGACAATTACCTTGCGGGTCTTGTACCGCTCAGCACAGTGCTTTTGCTTATAATGACCGTGCTTGGCATAAAGACGATCGCGGAAAAGCTCGGCAGAAAGGATATTGTGTCAATGAGTATGCCGATAATCATTATCGAGTCGATAGTATATGCTTCATCCGCGGTAACGGGACTTTCGGACGGTATAATGGGGATAGTTGCGGCGATGCTTGCTTTTGTGGGATATATTATTTATTTCGTTTACCTTGCAAAAGCAAAAGCTATGTTCAGATGATAACGCTGAGGCGTTTCACAAAATTTCCAAAAAAGGAGCTTTTCTATGAAAAAAAGAAAGATTTTAGGTCTTGGTCTTGCGGCGTGTCTGGCAATTACATCGCTTGCCGCACCGGTATATGCGGCGAATGAGACGACCGCCGCTGTCACTGAAACGGCATCAAAGTCGTACAAGATCACAAAAAGGAATATCCCGACATATTTCTACGAGTATAAGTCGGAGCTCAACAAGAAGATCCCCCTTTATTACATTTATCAATGCTGTAAACATATATGATATTGATTTTGGTTGATAAATATGATATACTATGTGTGGTCGGATATTTTGCCAAGACATAACACTGAAAGGAAAAATGCACTATGAAAACAACTGTCGAAAACAACAAACTCACTGTCTTCCTTGAAGGCAGGATAGATACAAACAACGCCGCGCAGACCGAAACGGACATCTTCGGCGCTATCGGAAATTCCGGAAGCGAGGATATCATATTCGATGCTGAAAAGCTCGAATACATATCGAGCGCAGGACTGCGCGTACTGCTGAAGGTGCAGAAAACAAAGGATAAGCCGATACCGATAATCAATGTATCGCGCGATGTTTATGACATTTTTGAAACGACCGGATTTACGGAGCTGCTCGATGTAAGAAAAGCATATCGCAAGGTCAGCATTGAGGGTATGACGCTTATAGGCAAGGGGCTTACCGGCGATGTTTACCGTATGGACAACGAGACAGTTCTTAAAGTATTCCGCCCGAATATCAGCTTTGATATGCTGATAAGCAAGGAAAACGAAAAAGCGAGAAACGCTTTTGTGGCAGGCGTTCCGACGGCTATACCATACGATATTGTCAAGGTCGGGGACTGCTACGGCACAGTATATGAAATGCTGGACGCAAAAGACCTTGTAACTATAATAGCGGAGGACAAGGAGCATCTTGACGATCATATAAAAAACTTTTCGAAAACCGTAAAGTCAATGCACAGTATAAAGGTCGATAAATTCGGCTCGCAGAAAAAAGAAGCGCTGGCTGCTCTGCCGATGCTATCCTCGGCATTGACCGAAGATGAGATGAAAATGGTGCGCGATATATATGAGAGCGTTCCCGAACGGGACACATTCATACACGGAGATTGTCACATCGGAAATGTGATGATACGCGACGGTGAGATGATGTTTATAGACCTCGCGACCGCGGGAATGGGACACCCGATATTCGATATGGGCAGTATGCACTCGCTTTTCTGTGACCGTGCAAACGATCCCAAAGCTATTGCCGCAAGCCCTGTGCTCTGCCGTTTCACACAGGACGAGATAAGAAGGATTTGGAGCGTATTTATCGGCACATATCTTGATACAGACGATGAAGAATTTATAAAGAAAGCAACACGCCAGATCGCCGTACTTTCACTTGCGAGAAGGCTGTTTATGGTCGTGGCAATGCCCGGAATGCTTTCCCACGAAGCGTTCGCGGCGATGAAGCAGGGTCTGACCGCGCTTTACGGGAACGGTATGGGAGAGATTTGTTTCTGACGGAGAAATATATTTGATATCACACTGAAAGGAAAAATGCACTATGAAAACAAATGTCGAAAACAACAAACTAACTGTCTTCCTTGAAGGCAGGATAGACACAAACAACGCTGCGCAGACCGAAAAGGACATCTTCGACGCTATCGGAAATTCCGGCAGCGAGGATATCCTGTTCGACGCGGAAAAGCTCGAATACATATCGAGCGCAGGACTGCGCGTACTGCTGAAGGTGCAGAAAACAAAGGATAAGCCGATACCGATAATCAATGTATCGCGCGATGTTTATGACATTTTTGAAACGACCGGATTTACGGAGCTGCTTGATGTGAAAAAAGCGCTCAGAAAGGTGTCTCTCGACGGCTGCGAGGAGATAGGAAAGGGCGGTCACGGCAAGGTCTATCGTCTCGATGAAGAAACGATCATAAAGGTGTATCACGACAACAGCCCGATGTCGCTTATCGAAAAAGAGCGCGAATACGCCAAGAACGCTTTTGTTCACGGCGTTCCGTCGGCTATCGCTTACGATGTTGTACAGACCCCCGAGGGCTACGGACTTGTGTTTGAAATGGCGGGCGCAACGACGCTCAGCAAGGCGATCATGAACGCGCCCGAAAGGCTGCCCGAATTTGCGGTCAAGTTCGGAACGCTGCTCAAAACGCTCAGTTCCACAGAGGCAGACCCGAAGCTCTACGGCGACATCAAAGAGATATATCTCGGACGCGCGCAGAATACCGGAAGGTTCTTTACGGAAGATGAAGTCGGACAGATCGTGAGGATGATAAATGCCATTCCCGACGGCAGCGGAATGGTACACGGTGACTATCACACCAACAATGTTATGGTGCAGTCGGACGGCGAGCTCGTGCTTATCGACATGGCGGACATAAGCCGCGGAAACGCGCTTTACGACATAGGCGGCACATTCCTTACGATGTATCTTTCGGGAATGAATAATCCTGCTGTCACAAAAGAAGTCATCGGTATTGATTATGAGCTTTCAAAGCAGGTGTGGGGCATTACGCTCTCCACATATTACGGCACGACCGACAAACAGAAGCTGGAGCTTTTCGGTCAGAGGTGCGGAGCGTTCGCTCTTATGCGTATGGCGACAACTCTCGGTATGGGTTCAAAAAGAGCGGAGGAGAGCGCTCCGGGAATGACTGCTCTGCTTCGTCAGAGACTTTTCCCGAACACCGATAATTTCTGTAAGCTGTTTGCTATGCCTGTTTAGTACTAAATTCAGTCCTATCTATAGACATCTTGCCGGCTATAATTCCGTCAAACTGCGTCACCCTCCCTCGACTTGCGACAGCAAGCCTTCGGTCGGGTTCCTTGTTTGTCGAAATTCTATCTCGCCAATATGCCCACAGATAGAACTGAAATTAGGGTACCTCTAAAAACCGCTTTGAAAAGAGAAAATGAGATAGCTGCGTCGGATACAAGGAAAGCCGACGAAGCCGGGCTGGCGCCCGGTTAGGAGGTTTGACGCAGTAGACGGCGTGGATAGCTCTTTTTCTCTCAAATTGGGTTTTTAGAGGTTCCCATTAGTATAAAAAGCAGAAAAAGCAACTGCAAATATATTATTTTACCCCGTTGTACGGGGAGAAAGGAAGAAAACCATGACTATCGAAGAAAAAGTAATGAAGGATCCCGAAGGATTCAAGGCTGCGCTGGAAGAAACTACGCACGCTGTTCAGGAGGCACTTAAGGAAATGAGCAGTAAGTTCGACGCTATATTCGGAAACGCCATCAGAAGCTACTGTGAGTCGGCGCAGGTCGAATCGAATGTTGCCGATATTCCGAGCTATAAGACTGTGAATAAGC
>CAMVBT010000273.1 GCA_947165805.1 uncultured Clostridia bacterium | reverse complement strand
GGCTTCTATACCGCCCGTCCCGGCCCTCAGGTCGTCGAGGCCATAGACCCCGAGATCAGCGAGTACATAATGGCGGAGAATGTGCGCCTGTCCAAGTACGATCAGGAAGAGCGCATCTATGAGGCCGCCGAGGGCGAGATAATCAATGTGTACAACCTGTCGCTCGAGAAGTATTCGGGCGTATCCGTGGCTGGCGGCACCGTAAGGTTCGTCGGCACCAAGAACCAGATCGTCGATATGATAATCAAGACCGCCGAGGACTCGGCGCCAAAGCTGATATTCGAGAACGTCAATATCAAGGGCGCGACCCAGACCACGGTGCAGGTCGGCAAGAACGCGAAGTGCGAGGTCATGCTGGTCGGCGACAATACCTTCAACAAAGAGGGCATACGCGTTCCGTCCGGCTCGCGGCTGACAATAACGGGTGACGGCAATCTCGTGATACGCAACAACCGGAACCACGGAGTCGGTATAGGCGCGAACTACGAAAAGCAGTACGGCACTATCATATTCGACCTTACGGGAAGCGTATCCGTTGACTCCTCCGGAGACAAGATAGTCTGCATAGGAGGCGGCGAAAAGGGCATCGGCGCGAAGATCGAAGTGCTCGGAGGCCGTGTGAGCGCCGCGGGGCGCGGCATCTCCGTGGTCGGCATAGGAAGCGCCTCGGGCGATACCGAGGTCTCCATAAGCCGCGGTACGGTGGTAACGAAGTGCATAGCCAATGAGGCGGTCTCGATAGGTACGATGTACGGAACGGTCAATATAGCGGCCAACGGCCTGCTCGACCTGCTGACCGACGGCGAAAGGATAACCGGCATAGGCGTCCTTAACGGCGGCAGCGGCAAGGTGCATATCGCGTCGGGCGAGGTCAATTCCGTTATCCACGGTGACATAGGCACAGCCATAGGCTCGCTCGGCGGCAGGGTAGATGTGGCGATAGAAAGCGGCCGCGTCTACGCGCACGCCGAAGGAACAAGAGTCTGCGGCATAGGCGCCCTCGACGCGGGCGGAACGGTGCAGATATCCGGCGGCATCGTTACGGTCGGCGTGCTCTCCGCGGAGGCAGAGTGGATCACTTCCCACGCGGGCGGCGTCATAATCGTGGGAGGCAACATCATTCTGGACAATAACGGTACGATACACCCCGTTAACCTCAGCGGCGAGGAGCTCGTCCTGTACCGCATGGACAGCGCTCAGAGCTACAACGAGAAGATACAGGCGGGCGACAGCACATATATGTACCGCGCGCAGCGTGACGAGCGCTCCGGCAAGCTCTGCGTCTACGTTCCCGAGAGCGTCCGCGAGTCCATTGCTCAGCGCATAGCCGAGGAATCCCGCAAAACGAGAGAGCAGGAGGGCATAGCCAGAGTGGCGCGCGATCTTGCGGCGGGAAAGCAGGTCGCCGCGAAGGATATCGAATACGCTCAGCAGATGACCCGCACGGCGGCGCAGAAGCAGCCCGAGCCCGCAGATAAGCCGGCTCCCGTGGCCCCGGAACAGATGCCCGGGGTCCGCGCGCCGCGTGTTGTTCCCGAACAGCAGCCGGCAGCGGCTCCCGAAGAGCCTGCCCCGCAGATGCCCGAAGTGCAGGCTCCGCGTCCCGCCCCGGTGCAGCAGACAGCCCCCGCGCAGGAAAAGCCCGCTCCCGTATCGGTGGAGCCCGAGTTTGACAGCGAAACGCCTTCAATAACATTCTGACGGTAATTTAATACAAAACAAAAACTGCTCCTTTCGCAAAGGAGCAGTTTTTTTTGATACGTAAGTCAGCCGAGCATATTGAAATAGATGCCGTTGATGTTGGATACCTGTGTAATGTTGCCGGAGTCGGAATAAGCGCTGGAGCGCTGATACAGGTCGGTCTGGGCGTATGCAGCCAGCTGCTTCGCCTGACCCTCGATGAAGTCCGCGAAGGAGTCCTTCTCGCCGAACGCGCTCTCAAGGTCCTTGTCGGAAGCCTTCTCGAACTGCTCCTTGTTGACCTCGAGCTCGCCGTTTTCGTTCTGCTCGATACCGGCTCTTTCGAGCTTCGGGCGGAACGATATCGTCATACCGTTGATGAACTCGGATTTGCCGGCGACCGTATTGTTCTCCGAACCGGCTATCTCGTCCGCGAAGGCGTTGTAGCTCTTCACGAAGTCCTCTGCCGCGCTGTATGCGCCGCCGCGGTCTATCTCGCCGGTCTCGGGGCTGCGGAAGAACGCCTGCTTGGTCTTCTGCACTGACTCGAGAGTTCTGGCGGTTATATCGTTCAGCTTTTCGTTGTCCGCGGATATCTGATCCTTTTCGGTGAGCTTTCTGACATATTTGGCGAGAGTGTTCTCGGTAAGATCGCCGTCATCGACCTCGTCTGTCTTGTCGCGCTTGTCGGTCTTGTCCGTTTCATCGACCTTGTTTTCGCGGGCTTTGTCGGTTATGTCAAGAACGGCTCCGGTCTTTTCGGTTTTTTCCGCCGCACCGGTCTTGTCCGCATTATCGGCTTTGACTGCCGCGCCGGTCTTGTCCTCCGCACCGGCGATGTTCAGTGAAGCGGCCTTTACGGCTGTATCCGTTTCGTCGGCGGCCTTGGGCTTCATTGCTCCCGCGAGTGCCGTCGCTTCGTCGGTGGGCTTGATGCGCAGGTCTTCAAACAGTCTGCTCGTATTGTCCACAGTGGAGGTCTGCAGGTCGGAGAACATTCTGGTTATCTGCGAGAGCTGTGTGTTCTCGAGGTCCTCGAGGAGCTTCTTCGCTTCGCCGTCCGAGCGCTCTCTCAGCGAATCAAAATACGATTTCACGAGGCTCTGCGTTGACGCGGCCTCGTTTTCCTTTTCCGTGGTCTTTACGTTTGCCTGCATGGTCATGCGCGGGATACGGGCATTATTTGACGCTGCGGGATAAAGTACATTTATATCACTCATATATATCGCCTCTTTCGTTATGAGATATAACACCGGATATCTTTCCATATATTATATCGGCAGAAATTCCGGAAACTTTAGCCTTTTTACACAAAAAACGTTAATTTTGCCGTTTTATACAAATTATGACTGCATAACAGCGGTTTTGCTGTCATAATGCGACATTATTCCCGGACAGACAGTGGTATAATTATCAACGAAAGCGGGTCGTTCGGAATGATCGTATACATAGATGTGCTCATCGTCATAAACATATATATCACATATTTCACGCTCCGTGCCGTATCGGGGCTTCTGCATACGCGGCTGACAACATCGAGGCTCGCGGCGGCGTCCGCGGCGGGCGGGATAATGTCGCTGGCGGCGCTTATCCCGGTGGATATACTGCCCTCGCTGGCGCTGAAGGCTGCGCTCACCGTGCTGATCGTGCTGACGGCGTTCGGGTACGGTACGCTGCGGGACACCGCGCTGCGCTCGGTGCTCTGCATCACCGTCAGTATGCTGATCTGCGGAGCCGCGTCGCTGATACACGGGCTTTCGGGTACCGACTTCATCTTCTCCGCGAACGGATATGCCTATATGAATGTGTCGGCGCTGGCGCTTGTGATATCATCGGCGGTGATCTACGGCATACTGACGCTGTGGAGGCGCTTTTCGGACAGTTCCGCGGACAGCGGGCGCGTAGAGCTTACCGTAAAGCACCGCGGGCGGACGGCGGTACTGTCGGCGATAGCGGACAGCGGCAATTTCCTGCGCGACTGCTTCACTGGCAGACCGGTGATACTGTGCAGGGCAGCGGCAGCCGATCCCGTACTGCCTCCGAATGTCCATGCTTATCTGGAAAAAGGCGGCACCGGCGACGTAGACGGGATAAGGCTCATACCGATGACCACGGCGTCGGGTATGTCGCTGGCAGCGGCGTTTATGCCGGACAGCGTGACGGTAAGGCTCC
>CAMVBT010000272.1 GCA_947165805.1 uncultured Clostridia bacterium | reverse complement strand
GTGAAATTTTTTCCAAAGTTTTTCATTTGTCTCTCCGTTCTCAGTCCGTGAGCTTCACAGGCTTGTCGGTCAGCTTAAATCCGAATACCGCCCCGCACTTCCTGCACGCGAGCGCGGATATGTATGAGCTTTTCTTGATAAGCCCGTTCTCACCTTCGGGTATGAACACAAGACCGCCTGTGCTTTCAAGCTTTCCGTTTATTATACTTTCGTTTCCGCAGAAAGGGCATTTGTTCTCCATATTTGTATCCTCCTGTCAATTCCAGATGTGTTTTTTGTAATGTGAGAAATATGCTTTCGTCGATACCGCGATGAGCGCCGCTCCGAGAATACCGATGTAAAGATGCGGCAGAAGGCTGTCCGTCAGCATAGGGAGCAGCGCCGTGCAGCTGCCGGTAACAGCAAGTGCTGCAACAACCGATACAAGAGCGCATACCCTCTCATCTTTGATAAGCAGAAGTAATGTCACAACTCCCACAGCCGCGACCGACGAAACAACGACAGCTATTACCGCCGATGACCCGCCGTGCAGTCCCAGAACGCCGATAAGTGTAAGCAGTAGCACAGCGCTGCCGTAAATGACGAGCGAAAGAAGCATTGAAATGTACACTCCCGCGCGGTATCTCATGAATGTGTCAAATCCGCCGTTCACCGTGCGGAACAGCTTTCCTCCGGGCTTATCCTTCCTGTACTGCGACAGCAGAACTATACAGTTTATGACCGAGGGCGCGAACGCCATCATGCAGTCTCCGGCGGGCGTTTCAGATATATTTTTTACCGCCTCCGGGTATGGTATGCCCTCGCCGAGCATTATCATAAGCGTCATGCAGACAGCCGCGCCGATGTAAAACGCGAGCTCAAATGCCGCAAGTCCGAGTATCGTTCCGGCAAGCCCCGTGCCCGTGTACAGCTTCAAAGCCTGCGAAACGGTAAGTTTACTTCCCCGCATCTTCCTCCGCCTTTCTTAAAATGCCGACACTTAATTGCTGCAAAGTCGGGCGCTCGGTGACCGCTCCGACAGCCTCTAAATTCGCGGCGTTCTCCGCGGGCGCTATTCCCTCGAAGCTCGTGCTGTTAACGCTGTATGAGAGCATCAGCGGCTTGGCTTTCGCGCCGTCCTGCGCGTCGCCGTGAACGAGTATGTACTTCTCTTTCAGATCTTCCACAAAGCCCTGCTCGACGACCTTTCCGTGCGCCATGAATATCGCGTAGTCGGTGGCAAATTCCATGTCCGCTATATTGTGCGTCGAGAACAGTATCGTGCGCTCCCCGTCCTTTGCGGCGAGGTAATCGCGGAACATCTCGCAGAGCTGATCTCTCGCGAGCGGGTCGAGGGAGCTCGCGGGCTCGTCGAGCACCAGCAGGTCGGTATCTCTCGCGAGCACTGCCGCGAGCGCAGCTCTTACGCGGTTCCCGTCGGACATCTTCATCATGTTTTTCTGCTTCTTGTCGTCGGGACTGCCGAGACCCCATTTTTCGCAAAGTCCGGCAAAACGCGCGCGGTCGAAATTGTCGTAGCCTATCGCCATGCACTCGGCTATCGTTTTCAGCTTCCAGTCGAGCGGGAAGAAATCCGCCGCCGAGCAGTAACCTATCCTGCTGCGGAGCGCGTCGTCGTCGATGTCGGTCATATCCCCGAAATACACAGCTCTGCCGCCGCTTTTCGCGGTAACTCCGCAGAGCGTGTCGATCAGCGTGGTCTTGCCCGCGCCGTTCGCCCCGATAAGCGCAGTTGCGAAGCCTTTCGGGATCACCGCGCTGACATCGAGCGTAAAGTCCTTGTATTTTTTTGTGAGTGCTTTTATCTCAACTGCGTTTTCCATAGCTGCTCCTTAAACTATGACGGCCTTTTTCCTGCCGTTCTTGTTGCGGGGATGTTCCTGAATACGGCTGATGTAGTCGGTATTGAGTATCTGCTTGTTGCCGTCCTTGTCCTCGACCTCGAGCCAGTTTTCCTCGATCCTTGTCGCCGTACCGGTAACTCCGCTCGATGTGCCTGCCCATACTATTACTTCTTTTCCGATATAAGTTTTAACGAGTTCGTTCATTGTGTTTTCTCCTTTTCTGCGCCTGATACGATTTCTTCTTGCTACCTTTGCCTGTCTTCGCTGCCACGCCATTCTCGCGGGAATAACGAACAGCAGCAGAAAGATCAGGAACCACCATAACCAAGGCTGCATTTTTATCCCCCTTCCCCGTTTTCAAGCTCCCACAAAGCGCTCAGTGTTTCCTGCACCTCTTCGAGCGGCAGTCCGGCGATCTTTGCCGAGCGTATCGCTTCGGTCAGATTTTCCTCGACACGCCGCATATGCTGTTCCGCGAGCAGCCGCATATCCTGCGCGTTCACGAAGTAGCCCTTGCCCTGCGAGGAAGTCACAAGACCCTCCGACGCGAGCTCCTCATACGCTTTCATCGTGGTTATCACGCTGATCTTGAGGTCTGCTGCGAGAGCCCGTATCGACGGGAGCGCGTCGCCGCCTTTCAGCTTTCCCGAAAGTATCTGATCCCGAAGCTGTGAGGCTATCTGTTTATATATGGGATCGCTTGAATTCTGCAGTATCTTCATCTGTTCACCTCCGCTTAACTGTTTATCTGTGATATATACAGTATATAACACTATAACAGTTTTGTCAACAGTCATTTGTCACAAATTACCAAGCAAATATCATAAGGCGATCATACATTATCAACAAAAGAAAATGAGTACAGGTTTATTCCTGTACTCATTGCAGTATCATATCATTTCCGCGATCAATAGACCGAAAACGGCTCCCCTATCCTGTCAAGCACCCCATACAGCGCGAGCCGCTTCTCGTCAATGATGCCGTAGGTTTTCTCCGGCTCCGGCGCAGCTGTAGTTGTCGATGTGGTCGTCGTACTCGCGGCAGTTGTTGTGGCTTCTGTCGTCACTTCTTCCGTGACCGCTGCCGTGTCCGCAGTTGTCGTCACCGCCTTGTCCGTATTGCAGCCGGAAAGGAGAAGAGCCGCTGACAGTGCTATCAAAGATATTTTTCTATATTTCATAATATTCTCCGAGTTCCCAAAATTCTCCGTTCCTGTGAAGCTCATATCCGAAACGCTTCACAAGAGTGTATGTCTCATCGCCGACCTCATAAAACAGTGACGAGAATACCATACTGTCGCCGTTATCCTCGATAAGCTCATAGTCAAAATCTTCTGCCTCCGGCGCATCGGTCACATAGACCAAAGCCGCGGCATCATTGCTGTAGATCTTTCCTTCATATTCGATCTCGGTATCGGGACCGAAAATCGCAAATCCGCGGTAATGCAGCAGGGTGTATATGTATTTGTTCAGCTTTCCTGTTTTGGGGTACATTCCGGCGGTATCTATGCGCCGATAGCGGACACTTTGTTGCCGCGCCTCCTCACCGCTACGGAAATATATTTCCGTCAGTATAAGTTCATCGGGCTTGTCGGGATATATCTCTATGACCGATATATCGCCGACATAATTAACTAAATACACTTCGTTTTTTTCATCGTCTATCGTTATCTTTTCGGGATAGCCGCCCCCGGGAAACCCTGCCATAGCGTCGGAATATTTTTCGTTTACGCCTACGATGACATCATAATTCGCCATATTGTTTTGCTCCGGACGCCACACTCCGAGCATATATTCGCTTATCAGCCTTCTGTATTCATTCTCAAGTCGCTGTTCAAGCTCCGGACAAAGATAGGTTCGTCTGCGGATCTCATAAATATTGTCCATATCGGAGGCATCTCTGCCGGTATATATGTTCCGATCGTTATGATCCGTATTATCCGGTCTGAGATCGCAGTATATCTTACCGTCTGTCATCTTGACATCTGCACGGTCATAAAGCGTTTCGGG
>CAMVBT010000271.1 GCA_947165805.1 uncultured Clostridia bacterium | reverse complement strand
ACTTTTTCATCAGCGTTTTGCTGTTGGGGGGTACACTTTTAGTTTAGCATATACACCGGTGCAAGCCGCACCCGATGCTGCTGTCGAACAGAAACCTGCTGCGAAAGTCTCAGACGATCTTAACCAAATAAAACCAACGGGAAAATCAGCGGTTGCAGCAGCGATGTCACAAACTACGCCGCCTGATCAGACTGCGCCTGCGTCTGACTATGATGATTATGCTGACATTGTGACCACTTTCCCGCGTCGCCGGAAACATGACGGGAAGATCAATTTTGATGATGTCACGAAAGAATTAACAGACGAAGAAGAACAAAAGAGGCTTACACAAGAAAAGGAGTCCTTTGAAGCAGAGGCTGACAATCAGCTACTCAATGCGATATTGCGTGAAATTCAGGATTTTGAGTTTGACGATCCTATGTGCGAGGATGATCAACCAGAGTGTAGCGGTAAACACTTTTGACCTTACAATGTAAGCTTTTGTTTGTGTCTACATTTATTGACGAGTAATGAACAGTAAATTCACAGTAGAATAGACTAATGGAAAAATCGTGGGTTACGCTTCTCTTTTTCTTGCAAATTTACAAATTTGTATGAAAAAAGTCTTGATTATTTGCCGGTTTCGTGCTATACTATTACGCAGAAAGCGGTTGAAAAAAGGCTGAAATGTGTTATTATTACAAAAAAGAATCCCCGCATCAGCTTTGATGCAGGGATTCTGTATAGTGAAAGTTGTCTTTATGCCTGTCCATTATCTGTCCATTATTTTTGTAAAATTAACTGAAATTTTGTGTTGAGTGAAAAATGCTGATAATCCGTAAACCCGCATAAATAGTGGGCTTGTGCTGGGTTATGAAAAGTTCGGGAAAGCGGTTCACGAGGTTCGAATCCCCTATGCTCCACCAGAAACGCCGCTGACGCGGCTCAGTGAATAGTGAAAAGTGAATAGTGAATAATTAATAGTAAAAGCGCAGAAAGTAACTGCGGCGTTTCTGTACTATTCATTATTCACTTTTCATTATTCACTATTCACTAAAAGTCATATAGCAAAGAACAACAAACACACGGCAGACAGCGCTCATGCTGCCTGCCGTGTTTTTTGTTATTCCCCGTATCTGAGCTTTCCCGATACGGGCATTTATGCCGCTTTATTGTCCTCGTTGAACTTCCGCTGGAGTTCGTTGAGCTCCTTGACCTGTCTTTTGCAGATAACGCACATTATGCGCCATACGATGAAATATGACACAAGCATCATACCGCTCATTATCAGCAGATCGGTGAGACTCCCGAACCAGTCCAGCACATACGACACCGGAACGAATACCGCGAATATCACGCCGAGGTGGCTCGACATTATTCGCAGCAGGCTCCATTCCTCCATTTCGTAGAATGTCATACCCGCGCAGCCCGCAAAGCCTATAAGCCCCGACAGGAACGACTGTAACAGCAGAGCTTCTGCCTCGCCGCCGCACATTTCCATTGTCTTCGGCGAAACTATGGAGCCGCCTCCGTTCGCGACCACGGCCAGGAACGCGATGAGGTTCCCCACGGCCATACCGAGCAGGAAGCCTATGCCCGCCCTTTTAAGTGTTTTTTTCAGCATTACGCTCCCCTCCTTACTTTCCCGCGAGCTTACGGCGTATCTGCGGTATGCAGCGCCGCGAAGCCCATGTTTCCATACCGCCGGCAAGCTCTATGCGCAGCGTTCCGCCGAGCGTGAAGTCATAGCGCACGACCTTTGACAGATTGACTATCTCATAGCGTGAGATACGCACGAACTCCGCCGGGTCGAGGCAGCTCTCTATGCTGTTGAGGGACTGCCGCGCCGTATATCTGTTGTTCTCGGTTATGATGCTGGTCTGCTTGTCGTTCACGGACAGCAGGATTATATCGGATACCCGCACTATATCGAGGGTACCGCCGCTGCCCGTCACGGCGATAGTCTGCGTGCCCGACGCGCCGAGCCGCTGCATCAGGTCTTTCACCTGGCTGTCCTCTTCCGGCGCGCGCACGATGACATTTATATCCTCAAGCGACTCGTCACGCTCGAATGTCAGTTTTATTCTTCTCATTTCCCGTCACCGCCTTTCTTCTTGTAGGGATGCCCGCATTTCCCGGGTGTGCCGCGCCTGTACAGGCAGCCCGAACAGTCCGGTGCGGTCTCTTCCCTTTTCGGGCACCATTTCTGGTGCGGATGTCCTGTCTTGGTATTACACTCACTGCATACGAACAGCGGACATCCGGCGGAGATAATGTTCTCTTTGTCTGTCATCTGAGCTCCTCTTTTAGTTGTTTTACATTTTCTGCGGCAGAGTCGTAGTCGAACTCGCTTATACAGTGCCTTACGGTATCGAGCAGGGCATGACTCCCGGGGTCGAACGGGAAGCCGGAGAGCTTCCGGGCAAGCTCCGCGGACAGCTCGTCGTCGAAGTCGTCCAGCGCGGCAAGAAGCTTCTCCGCGGTCTCCGACGCCTCCGCCGCCGTCAGCGCCGGAGCCGCGCTTTCGACCGTGACGCCTGTTATCGGCAGTATCCTCCCGGCAAGCGCGTGGTGGGCTTCAAGCGTCTTTCCCGTTTCCGCAGCGATAAGAGCCGTGTCTCCGCGCTCCGCCGCGACCTCGAGGCGTTCATACGCCCCGGCCAGCTCCGACGCGCCGATCATTTTCGCGTTGCTTTTCATAGCGTGGACTTTTATCCCGAAGCCCTCGATATCGCCTGCCGCGAGGAGGTCTTCCGTCTCCGCGGTGTTTTCACCGCTGCTCTCCGCGAACCTGCGCAGTGCGGCGGAGTATTTCTCCGGACTGCCGGTGCAGGCTATGCCCGCCGCCGTGTCAAGACCCGCCGCGCGGAGCAGCCCCAGCTTTTCTTCCATGTCTCTCCCCTATCCAAGTATGTCTATCATCTTCGCGACTATCTCCGATTTGGTCGTGGGTTTGAGCAGATAGCCCTGCGGGTGGTACTCCTTTATCGTCTTTACGACTGTCTCACGCTCGGAGACACCGGTGAGGAATACTACCGGGATATCCGCGAACCGCATATCGCTGCGTATCAGCGCAAGTACATCGGGGCCGTTCATCTTCGGCATCAGATAATCGAGCAGTATCAGATCGACCCGGTATCTTTCCAGCGCCCGCGGCACAAGCCTCCCGGAATTGATTGCCGTGACCTCGTAGAACTCTTTCAGCTGATCCTTTATCAGCATGAGCTGCTTCGGGTCGTCGTCAACGACGAGTATGTGCCTGCGCGGGAACTCCTTGACCGGCTCGGGGTTCACGAACTCGGTGAACCACTCGCGCTCATCGTCGGCGGAAAGCGTCTTTTTCAGCTCGTTCAGCTTGTCGCACAGCACGCTCAGCGAGAACTGGCGCGGCAGGAAGAGCATCTTCTCCAGCCCGGTGCCGTACATGAAGGTCTTCTTGTCTTCCTCGCCCGCTATCACGATGACAGCGGCGCTGTTCACGCGCAGATAATCCCGGAGCACATCGTAGACGCCGACCTCGGTGGGGGTCTCGTCCTTCAGCAGTATCAGTATCACCTTCGGGCGCTCGTTGTACACCATGTACATCAGCTCGCTTTTCAGCGGCTGACAGCCTATGGTCTCGCTGTCGGTCTCGATCTCGATGCGCTTCGATATGTCATCGGCTATTATTTTACGGTTCTTTCCGGTAATAAGTACCTTGAATCTCATACATCTGTCTTCCTTTAGTATAAGTAATGTGTCCTCAATAACTGCCCAAAGGGCAGTTATTGTCTGAAAATCTGTGAAACAGATTTTCAGATGCTATAAAAACACGCTTTCAGCGTGTTTTTATAGCGGACACATTCCTTGATGTCAAGCTCATTTCGTCCTTCGGACGAAC
>CAMVBT010000270.1 GCA_947165805.1 uncultured Clostridia bacterium | reverse complement strand
CCCGGCGGCGGATACTCCGGCTCCGGCACCGTGAACAACACTCCCGCCGTTCAGGTGTCCGACAAGGGCACCGTGAGCGTGGCTCTTGAGCAGCAGCAGGCAAGCGGAAAGGGCAACACCATAGGCTTCACGCTGAAAATAACCAACACCGGCAGCACGGGCATAGACCTGTCGAAGCTGACCGCGGACTACTTCTTCACCAACGACGGCGGAGGCTCGCTCGTATTCGAGTGCGACTACGCGGACATTCAGGGCAGCTCTTACTCGGCGGTGACCGACTCGATATCGGGCAGCTTCACTTCCGCAAAGGGCGACAAGACCGATACGAAATGCACGATAAGCATAGGCAGCGGCGTCCTCGCGGGCGGTGACACTCTCTCCGTGAACGTGCGCATACACAAGTCCGACTGGACGGAAATGGACCTCGGCAACGACCTCTCCGGCGCCAACGCCGACCAGATAACCGTGACATACAACGGGAAGAAGCTGTAAAAGTGAATAATGAATAGTGAATAGTGAAGAGTGAATAATTGTGGTGTCCGCTGCGCGGACATTCAAAAAAATAAAGCGCGGCGGACAAGTAAAGAACAGGAAAGGGACAAACGTGAAAATTTCAGAGATCTTTAAAAACAGCGACAAGGCGGTGCTCTCGTTCGAGATATTTCCGCCGAAAAAGACAAGCGGCATCGAGACCGTCTACTCGACGATAGACAAGCTTGCGGACTTAAAGCCCGCCTACATCAGCGTCACCTACGGCGCCGGCGGCAACATAGCCAACACCTCCACACGCGACATAGCTGCGCACATCAGGAACGACTGCGGTATCGAAGCCATGGCGCATATTACCTGTGTGAATAATACGAAGGAGGAAGTGCTTGCGGTGCTCGACGGGTTCAGGGAGCACGGTATCGAGAATATCCTCGCCCTGCGCGGGGATATCAGCCCCGATAAGCCGCCAAAGACCGACTTCCGGCACGCAAGTGAGCTGATCAAGTTCATCAGGGAGCGCCGCGAATATGACGGCATAGGGATCTCCGGAGCCTGCTACCCCGAGGGACACACCGAGTCGGAGAGCATCACGGCGGATATCCTCAATCTGCGCAAAAAGATCGACGCGGGCGCGGAGGAGCTGATAACTCAGCTTTTCTTTGATAATCAGTTCTTCTATGACTTCCGTGAAAAGGCTGCGATAGCGGGGATAAATGTCCCGATCTCGGCGGGCATAATGCCGGTCACGAGCAAGTCGCAGATAGAGCGCATGGTGACGATGTGCGGAGCGAGCCTCCCGCAGAAGTTCGTGCGCATGGTGACAAAGTACGAGTACCGCCCCGAGGCTCTCATCGACGCGGGCATAGCCTACGCCGCCGACCAGATCACGGACCTGCTCGCAAACGGCGTTGACGGCATACACATCTATACGATGAACAACCCCTATGTCGCGAGAAAGCTCGTCGGCATCATAGAAAAGCTGCTGTGAACGCGGTGATATCCGAGGCGCTCCGCTATCTCGGCTACCGGGGGCATGAGCCCGACGAGACGACGGCTGCGCTGCTTGAAAAGGGCTGTGCCGAGCTGTCGGCTGCCGCGGTGCCGAAGTACTGCTGCAGGCTTGCGGAAAAGTGCGATGTTCCCGGGCTCCTGCCGGGTGAGGACATAAAAAAGCACCTCGCGAAGAGTGGGAAGGTCATATTCTTCGCCGCCACTCTCGGCAGCGCCGCGGACGCGGTGATACGGCGGGCGGAGATAACGAACATGGCATACGCCCTTGTTCTGGACGCTCTTGCAAGCGCCATGACCGAGAAATTCTGCGACAGCGCGGAGAACGAGATGAAGGCGAAGTTCCCGGGGAACTTCACATGGCGTTTCAGCCCGGGCTACGGCGATTACCCGATAGAGCTCCAGCCCGATATGATACGCTTCCTGAACGCCGACAAGCTCATCGGGCTGACGGCGACGGAAAGCAACATACTTATCCCGCGAAAGTCCGTGACCGCCGTGATAGGCGTGTCGGAGGGCGAGCAGGAGCAGGCTCTTCGCGGCTGCGCCGTATGTAAAATGAGGGAAAACTGCCGGTACCGGAAGGACGGAGGACATTGTGGCAATAACGGTTGAAGAATTACTGAAAAGAGATCACGTCATGCTCGACGGAGGCTTCGGCACCGAGCTCCAGAAGCGCGGGATGAAACCCGGCGAGACCTCGGAGATGATGAATTTCGTCCGTGAGGACGACGTTTACGCGATACACCGCTCATACATCGAGGCGGGCGCGGATATAATAAACGCCAATACCTTCGGGGCGAACAGGCTCAAGCTCGCGAAAAGCGGACGCTCTGTCGCCGAGACGGTCGGAAAGGCGCTCTCGATAGCCCGCCGCGCCGCCGAAGGCACCGACGCTCTGGTGTCGCTCGACATAGGTCCCACCGGACAGCTCCTTGAGCCCGCGGGAACTCTGTCGTTCGAGGAAGCCTATGACATATTCAGGGAGATAGTCGAGGCGGGCAGGGATCAGGCGGATCTCATCTGCATCGAGACCATGACTGACCTGTATGAGATAAAGGCGGCTATGCTGGCGGCGAAGGAATGTTCCGACCTGCCGGTGTTCGCGTTCATGTCCTTCGAGAAGAACGGCAGGACGTTCACGGGCTGTCTGCCGTCGGCAATGGCGCTGACCCTGACCGGGCTCGGAGCCGACGCCGTGGGAGTGAACTGCTCCCTCGCGCCGGACGAGCTCTACGATATCGTGCGCGAGATAACCGGATACACCGACCTGCCCGTCATAGTCAAGGCGAACGCCGGACTCCCGGATCCCGCCACCGGCGCATACAGCGTCCCCGCGGAGCAGTACGTCAGCGACTGCGTAAAATACACGGAAATGGGCGTAAAGGTCTACGGCGGCTGCTGCGGCACCACGCCGGAATATATAAGCGGACTGAAAGCCATGCTCGCTTCTCACGCCCCGGTCGCAAGAGGAGAAGTAAAAAGGGGAGCCTGCGTGTGCAGCTACTCGCGAACCGTCAGAATAGACGAACCGAAGATGATCGGAGAACGCATAAACCCCACGGGCAAGAAGCTCTTCAAGGAAGCTCTCCGCAACAACGATATAAACTACATTTTAAATCAGGCATTGGAGCAGGTCTCCGCCGGCGCGGACATACTCGACGTGAACGTCGGGCTGCCCGAGATCGACGAAAAGGATATGATGGTGCGGGTAGTGAAGGCTTTGCAGGGCATCACCGACCTGCCGCTCCAGATAGACAGCACCAAGCCCGAGGTCATCGAGGCTGCTCTGCGCGTATACAACGGCAAGGCTATCGTGAACTCGGTGAACGGCGAGAACGCCGTAATGGAGCGCATACTTCCGATAGTCAAGAAGTACGGTGCGGCTGTGGTCGGCCTGACTCTCGACGAGAACGGCATACCCCCGGAAGCGGAGCAGCGCGTCACCATAGCGGAGCGCATAATGAACAAGGCGGCTGAATACGGCATACCGAAGGAGGACGTGTACATCGACTGCCTGACTCTTACGGTCAGCACGGAGCAGAAGGCCGTGCGCGAGACGCTGAAAGCAGTCCGCGCGGTCAAGGAGCGCTTCGGGATGAAGACCGTGCTCGGCGTGTCGAACATTTCGTTCGGACTGCCGACGCGTGAGCTGATAAACAGCACATTTCTGTCAATGGCGCTGGAATGCGGGCTCGACCTGCCGATAATCAACCCGAACATAACGGCGATGTCCGGAGCCGTGTTCGCGTACAGAGTGCTTGCCGCCCACGACGAGAACGCCATGGCGTTCATTGAGCGCTTCGGGGCCGACACGGCGAAGAAGCCCGCCGCCCCGGCGCAGACCGGCGCTTGGAAGTGCCCGAATTGCGGCGCGA
>CAMVBT010000269.1 GCA_947165805.1 uncultured Clostridia bacterium | reverse complement strand
AAAGAAGCTCGAGAGCGGCGAGACCGTTTCGGCAAGCAGCACAGTAGAAGCTGTCAAAACCTCGACCGGAGATGCTGCCGAGTTCTTTATGAAGCAGAAGGCCATCTCGCTGAAACCCAAGTTCGATATTTTCGACAAGGGTGAAGCTCCGGTATATCATGTCGAGGGCGACCTGCCGCGTCTTAACTTCTCCATTCAGAAGAACGGCGCGGAAGTGATGAAACTGAAGAAAAAGCTGATCGCTATAATGCCCGAGTATTCCATTTCCGTAAACGGCTCGGAGATCGGCAAGCTGAAAAAGAAGGTAAAACTCACCAATCCCGAGCTTGTCGGTACAATAAACGGCAAGGAGCTCAAGATAATCGGTGACCTTATGGGATTTGACTTTGAGCTTCAGGTCGGCGGCACAACGATAGGACATATAGATACCGCCCAGACGGTATGGCAGGACTGCTACCGCATCAGGATCCTCGATGAGAGCTATCAGGACATAATGATCGCGCTTGCTATCATCTGCGATAATGTGGTAGATCAGTCAGGCAACTGATAAACGGTGATCTCATAACAATAAATGCCCCGCATGGGTAGTGCGTGCTGTTCATGCGGGGATGTTTCAATAAGTGAGAAGAAAGGATATTTCCTATGAGAACCAAACGGTGGTCAAGAGGGGCTTCGCTGGCGGCTTTTGCGTTTTTCGCTTTCTGCTTTCTTGTATGCCTGATAATCGCGATAATATGCTTTGCGGATTCGGCAAAAGGACTTGGTGACGCGCAGATCATAAGAGGCGAGTTCCATGTCAGCTCGGAAGCGGAAGATCCCGTTACCGGCGTAAGCGGCGCCGTCGTACTCCGCACGACAAGAATGCTCCAGTACCACGAAAAAAGCTATGAGCACACGGACGGCTCATACACCTATGAGGTCGAGGAGATATGGGAAGAAAAGCATATCGACTCTTTTTCTCAGGGCTTTCAGCAATACAACAATCCCGATTTCCCGGAGGAACTCAAATCGGAAGCGTTTTACGGAAAAGCAGAGATCGGAGACACACCGGTCTCACAATGGCTTCTGTCATGCTTCCGGTATGAGGAGCCGTCATATCTCGGAGATAACGCGATGACCGCTCCGGCCGATCTGCCGGACGATCTGCTGGCCGGATACGGCCTTGTCCAGACCAGCCCCGGACACTTCGTAACGGAAGGAATGACCGAAAACGACGTCGGCTGTGTGGTCGTGGAGTATTCGGTAGTAAACCCCGATCTGTACGGCACCGTTTTCACAGCCGCGGGATCAAAGGACGAGAACGGCGAATTCGGCACTCACGATGATACTCATATCCTCTATACCCGTGATATCCCGGATGATGATGTGATATCCGCATTCAAGAGCAAAGCCGGAGGCGACGGGATATTCTTCCTTGTCGTATCGATCATCGCCGCTATCGCCGCTATCATATTCTGGCTGATATGACCTTAATAACAATTTCAACACCCGATACGATCTGTCGCGGCTCTCGCGGCAGCGGTACAGGCAGGAAAGAAAGCGGACATCGCGGAGACTGCTGCGCAGGCCGAAAGCAGGCAGGCAATCATGCTCGGCGCGGGGAGTCCCATATCAGATAAAGCGCTAAAGTGTATAATAAAGCAAACTAATTACAGCTCCCTTCGAGATGGTTCGAGGGGAGCTGTGTTTTTTGTATAGATCGAAGGACCGGTTCCAGAATAGAAATGACTGCTGTCGGATCAGAGTATATCTTCGTCGTCACAATGCACATATATCACCGCCGCGGTTTGTGCGATCCTACAAATCTGCGCTTTCCCTCTTGACTATGACGTAACGTAATAGTGTATAGTAAGTACAGCGAAGGAAAGTGAGGTAACCGCCATGACAGTAAACGAAGTAAGCAGGATAACCGGGCTCAGTGTGCGCACACTGCAATACTACGACAAGATCGGTCTGCTGTCACCAAGCGGGCGTACCGACGCGGGCTACAGGCTGTATGACGATACGGCGCTGGAGCGCCTGCAGCAGATAATGCTTTTCCGGGAGCTTGAATTCCCGCTGAAAGAGATCAAGGCGATAATGTCAGACCCGCATTTCGACAGGCAGAAGGCTCTCGACCAGCAGATAGAACTGCTGAAACTGCGGCGGGAGCACCTCGACAACCTTATTACCTTCGCGGAAAATATACGAAAGACAGGAGTGAAAACTATGGATTTTAAAGCATTTGACACTGCGAAGCTCGACGAATACAAAAAGCGCGCAAAGGAGCAGTGGGGTAATACCGCCGAATACAAGGAATTTGAGGAAAAGAGCGGAAAGCGAACCGATTCCGAAAACGAGCGGCTCATGCGTGAAATTATGGAGCTTTTCGTGCAGTTCGGTGAAATGCGTGACCGCGACCCTGCCGACAGCGAAGTACAGGCGCAGGTGAAGCGCTTGCAGGAGTTCTTCTGCGAGAATTTCTACAACTGCACGAACGAGATACTCCGCGGGCTCGGCAAGATGTACGCGGGCGGCGGCGAGTTCACCGAGAACATCGACAATGCCGGCGGCGCGGGTACGGCGGAGTTCGTGAACCGTGCGATCGAGATCTACTGCAAATAAGAATGAATGTCATTCGGTAAATGATAAAAAGCTATCACATTTTGTCGAACAGTTCGACAAAATATCGGATCGGTAGTATCCCTGATAAGCATGACCGCTTATCGGGGATCTCTGCTTAAATGTCCTCGGTGTAAGCTCTCGTCGGGTGCTTCTCTTTCCGCTTATACCGACGTTTGTCGGTATCGGCAACGCGAGTGACGGGATTGACCACGCCCCAGCTCCCGCGCCCGGCAGCATTGAGCCGCTTCCGATCTTTCTTTCCGAGCTTTCCGGCAGATACAAATTTCTTCATCATTCATCACCCGCCTTGAAGTTATAGATCGGCTTGATGACCTTGTTGATCTCCACCGTATCGCCGATGTTGTTCACGATGTCGTCCATGGTCTTGTACGCCATGGGGCATTCGTCGAGCGTGGACGAGTTGACCGAAGTTGTGTAGATACCCTTCATCTGCTTCTTGAACTCCGACACGGTGAAGGTGTTCTTGGCTTCCGAACGCGACATAAGCCGTCCCGCGCCGTGTGGAGCCGAGCAGTTCCAGTCGGTGTTGCCCTTTCCGATGCAGATAAGGCTTCCGTCACGCATATTTATCGGGATAAGCAGAGTTTCGCCCGCCTTTGCCGAGACTGCGCCCTTGCGGAGAATCATAGCGTCGGTGTCAATGTAGTTATGGATAGTTGTGAACTCCTCGTCGATATGAAGGCCCATACCCTTGATGATCTCGTCCATCATAGCCTTACGGTTGAGCATAGCGAACTCCTGCACGAGCTTCATATCGTGGATATACTGCTCGAACAGCTCGCCCTCGCAGTACGCAAGGTGCTTCGGAACATCGGTGAACTTTGTGTTTTTGAGCTTTGCGATCTCGGTCTGTATCTGCTTTTCCCTGCCCTCCGCCTTCATCTTTACAATAAGAGCGTCGATGTCGCGCTTGGAGCTGCCGTTCAGCCGCTTGTAGGCTTCCTCCTGATAGTAGTTTGCCACTTCAAGTCCGAGGTGACGTGAGCCAGAGTGGATAACGATGTAGATGCGCCCGTCGCCGTCCTTGTCCGCTTCGATAAAGTGGTTGCCGCCGCCGAGAGTGCCGAGGCTTTTTTCGGCGTACAGCGGATTTATCTCCTTATAGCAGTACAGCTCCGTGAGGTCAATACGCTCGTTGAAGCGGTGAGGCTTCTTGCGTGTCTCGAAGCCTGCCGGTACACTCTCGCGGATCACTTTGTCGAGCTTCTGCGGTTCGATGTGCTTCTCTTTGAGCATCGCAACTTCCATACCG
>CAMVBT010000268.1 GCA_947165805.1 uncultured Clostridia bacterium | reverse complement strand
GCTGCCGCCCCGTTTTCATCGGCAGCGGCTTCGGCCGCCGCCGCCAGAACGTCCGACGACTTGTTTCCCGCTTCAACGACGGGAGCGTTGTTCTCCTCCGCCGTCTCGGACGCGGTGGTGTCTTCCGGAGGCAGAGCCGTTATGCCCGGCAGATTGACATATTTCTTTTCGGTATCAGCATTTGGCATTGTGAGCTCCCCCCCTTAAAACTGTATTATCGAGGTGTCGTCGTTCATCAGCTCCGACACAGGCGTTTCACCGTTCACAACGGGGAGAACGATCCTGACAGCCTCCGCGGCAGTGCCGTAAGCGATATCGACGGTCGCAGCTGCCACCTTCAGCAGTTTTGAACGCTCGGTGTTCTCATCTATTACATTAGAGCAGCCGAACCAGAAATATCCGTCCTGCTTCGTTATCCCGAAACTGCCGACGCTTAAATACCTGTTGAGGTACGGTATCAGTGCCGCTATATCGTCGGACTGCTTTTCGTCCAGCCCCGACATCACACTGATCATAACCGATATTTCGGTGCTGTCTTCGGTAAGATGCATCACCGAGACGTTGCAGTCCTCCGGCTCGTTCTCGCCGTCGTATTCCGCGACGATCACGTCGTTTCCGGCAATATCTTCTCTCGTTACCTCAAGACCGGCCTCGGAGAGCAGTTCTTCCAGCTCCTTCAGAAGCTCCTTGTCCCATGCTTCGTTCATAAGTCAGTCCTCCTCCCCGATCTCGTCGATAAGTGTTTCAAGCTTTTCACCGTTCAGATAGCGGTATATATACTCACCCGCGTTGTACGCCGTGTTTTCCATTATGCTCACGGTCTTTCCGAGCACCGCGGTCACCGCCGGTATATCCATTTCCCCGTCAAACACGGCACCCTGCACGAATGCCACGGTCCCGGCATCCTCGATGAGCCTGAAGCTGCCGAGACTGATATACGGGGAGAGCTCCGCGATAAGGGCGTTCACGCCGTCGTATCTGTCTTTTTCCACACCGAGAAAGACTATCATCATCACTTCCGCCACGAATATACCTTCGCCCGCCTGCATTATCTCAAACCGATAGCCGACCTCGTCTTTCTCCGAAAACGGTGAAGCCGCAGAACACAGCAGCACCGGTCCGTCTTCCGTTTCCTCGATCTGAGCGCCGTTCACGCTGTCGGCTACTGCCGACATGAGAAGCCTCAGATATTCCCTGATCGCGTTTGTTTCCATAGATCGTTTCCTCCGTTCATATTCCGAGATAACCGAAATCGCTGTCGGTCAATATCTTGCCGTATTTCGAGAAATTCAGCTTCACAGCCTCGATTATGTGACTGTTGCATATACCTCTGCCCTCCGCCGCCGCAAGATACGCGGCGTTGGTGAGTATTTCCTTTATGTTGCTGCCCGAGAGCTCGAAGCGCTCGGCGAAGAACTCAAAGTCTATCTGCTCGCCCCTCTGCGCCGACGCGGGCAGTATCTTCTGCCACAGCATGAGCCGCACGTCCGGCGTTGGGAAAACAAAGTTTATCATGAATTTTATCCTTCGCTTGAACGCGTCGTCTATATTGTTGACGTAGTTCGTGGCGAGTATCGTTATTCCCTCATAGTCCTCGAGCTTCTGGAGCAGGAACGCCGTATCGGCGTTCGCGTAGCGGTCGTTGGTGTCCTTTACCTCGGTGCGCTTGGCGAACATCGAGTCCGCCTCGTCGAAGAACAGCATCGCGTTGATGTTCTTTGCCTTGTTGAACAACGCGGATATGTTCTTCTGGGTCTCGCCTATATACTTGCTCGAGAGCTGCGAAAGGTCTATGCGGTAAAGGTCGAGCCCCAGCTCATTCGCCATTACCTGCACCGCCATCGTCTTGCCCGTTCCGGGGGAGCCGTAGAACAGCGCGCACAGTCCGCGTCCGTAGGGCGACTTCTTACGGAAGCCCCAGTCCTCGTTCACCACGCTGCGGTACTTGACCTGATCGCAGATCATTTTCATCTTTCGCTTCTGGTCGTCGCCGATAACAAGGTCGTCCCATGTGAACACCGCGTTTATCCTTGTGGCGTAATTGCCGAGCTGGTTGACGGACTGCTGTCTCACGCTGCGCGTAATGATATCGCGGTCCATTTCCCTGCCCTCGGCGGCGGAGATGTCCGCGGCTGCCTGAGCCGCCTTTCTTATGCTCGCGGGGGTCAGTATGTACTGGTTCGCGAAAATACCGTTCTCCGCGTGTCCGGGAAGGTATCTGTCCCAGAACAGCTTTCTTTCGTTTGCCGTCAGCATCGGCAGCTCTGCGCCCATGAACGTGATATCCATGCCGACGAAGGTATCGTCCTTTTCCGGAGTCATCCAGAAGAAGAAACCGAACACCGTGGAGATGTACTCCGCGGTCCTCTTCACCTTGTCAGCGAGAGGAGAGCGCCTTGTTCCGCCCTCGCCGTCGGATTCCGTCAGTGAGCAGTCCACCGTAAAGCACGGTATCGCGCCGAGCAGCTGCGACTCGGTATAGATCCTGTCGATGCTGTTTCTTATATTGTCATAGCCGAAATTTATCAGCTTGTACAGGTCCGTGTCGAGCAGCCGCAGCCCCAGTCCGTTCACGGCCATGTTCGCGGTGTACTTTCTTCCGATCCCCTCGGGGCCGTATATGTTGAACGCGAAGCGGCTGCCGTCCTTGAATGCTTTCTCAATGAATATATGCTTCACGAAGCGCACTTCCGGCTGTCTTACCGGCACATACGCGGCACTGTCGAATGTCGGGTACACGCGGCAGTATTCCCTGAGCGACGAGTCGGTGTCGTTCCTGCCGAGTATATAAGCGGCGACTCTTCCGGAGAGCGTGAGGCGCTGGGCGCTCTCGCTCCTGTCGCGGCGCTTCTGGTTATTGTCGCTTAAAAATCTGCACAGCGGCGAGCTCCCGTCGAACAGCCCGACATAGTTCTCGCTGTCCCCGTACAGGTACCGGTACAGCTTCACCGCGAGCCACTTGGTCGGATAATAGTCTGCCGAATTATTGTGAAGATATGTATATACCGCTTCGTATTTTCTGTCGTACTCAACGGAAAGCGCCAGCAGCAGGCAGAAACGCTCGAGATCGCCGAGCCCGAACTTCGCGCATACTATGTCGAAGCGCGAGACAAAGTCTCTTTTCAGGCCGCGCTGTCTTCGCGATTCGATATGAAAATACGCGTTATCTATCTGCTCGGCAGCTTCCTCGGAAAGTCCCGCTCTCTGCTCCTCACGCCTTCCCGCGAGCAGCAGCTCACCGAGATCGGTGGACGACACCGAGAGCCCGAGCGCGTAGCCCGGATCGTCACGGCTCGGGAAGTCATCTCCGCCGAAGCCCTTCGCGCCGGATACGAGCGTAAAGCAAAGATCAAGGAACGAGAAAAGGTCTTTCAGCACCTCGCCGTCGTCGCTGTACGGCTTCAGGACGTCCGCGAAATCAAAGAACGATCCATAGAGCCTGTTTACTTCCATATATCCTCCGTCAGCCGAAATATCTGAATCCCAGCACCGCCGTGTCGAGAGAAACGGGAGCGTCGCCCCTGAATTTATCCAGATCGTTTTCGAGCTCGTTTATAGTCTTGTCGAGATCGTACACATTTCCCGATATTTGGTTCATAACGTTCGTGAGACGATCGATGCCGTATTTGATGCCTCCCTCGCCGGTCATTTCCGAGATACCGAACGAGGTGAGCAGCACGGTGCTGCCCTGATACAGCTGTTCGGTCTTCTGTTCAAAGGAGATGCCGCGCATCTGTCCGAAACTGAACGGACGCTCGGGTCTCGCGATCGTGTAATTCTCGCCGGGCTTCTTCACGAGAATAGGCGGCATACCCGCGTTCACATATCTCATCGTTCCCGTTTTCAGGTCTATATCCGCGATTATGGCGCCCACGGTCATGCCCGCGTCCTTCTTC
>CAMVBT010000267.1 GCA_947165805.1 uncultured Clostridia bacterium | reverse complement strand
GCAAGCGAGAACGATGTCCGCAAGGCCGTGGAGAAGGCGGGCTTCGAGTTCACCGGCACACTGGAAGGACCGCAGTCCGAAGCCAAGCCTCATATCGTCACAGTCAACACATACAGACTATATTCCCCGAAAGAGAGAACCGAAATATGAAATACATAATGTCTATAGATCAGGGAACCACATCGTCGAGAGCGATAATATTCGACAAGTCCGCGAATGTGATATCCGTCGCACATAAGGAGTTCCGGCAGTTCTATCCCGGAAACGGCTACGTCGAGCACGACCCCGAAGAGATATGGGCGACACAGCTCGATGTCTGCCGCGCTGCGCTGGAAAAAGCCGGCATCACCGGCGCGGATATCGCGGCGATAGGCATAACCAATCAGCGCGAGACCACCATCGTCTGGGACAAGGCGACCGGAAAGCCCGTGTACAACGCGATAGTCTGGCAGTGCCGCCGCACCGCGCCGCTGTGCGAGGAGCTGACAGCAAAGGGAATGACCGACCTTATCCGCGAGAGAACGGGGCTTCTGATAGACCCGTATTTCAGCGCGGGCAAGCTCAAATGGATACTCGACAATGTTCCGGGAGCCCGTGAAAAAGCGGAGCGCGGCGAGCTGCTGTTCGGCACGATAGACTGCTGGCTGATGTGGAAGCTCTCCGGCGGGAAAGCGCACGTCACCGACTACTCGAACGCGTCCCGCACGATGATGTTCAATATCCATACCCTGAAATGGGACGAGGATATACTGAAACTGCTCGATATACCCGCTTGTATGCTGCCGGAGCCGGTAAATTCCTCCGGTCATATCTGCGATACCGCGCCGGAGATATTCGGTGCGTCCATACCCGTCACAGGCTGCGCGGGAGACCAGCAGGCGGCTCTGTTCGGGCAGCGGTGCTTCTCCGCCGGGGACGTGAAGAACACCTATGGCACGGGCGCGTTCCTGCTGATGAACACGGGGAGCTGGCCGGCGCGCTCGTCCTCCGGGCTGCTCACGACGATAGCGTGGGGGATAGACGGCAAGGTGACTTACGCGCTGGAGGGCTCGGTATTCATCGCGGGCGCGTTGGTAAAGTGGCTGCGTGACGAGCTGGAGCTGATAGAGACCGCCGCCGAGACCGAGCGTATAGCCGAGAGCGTCCCCGATAACGGAGGCGTGTATCTTGTGCCGGCGTTCGTAGGCCTCGGCGCGCCATACTGGGACAGCGCTGCGAGAGGCACCATAACCGGGCTGACACGCGGTTCCGGCAAGCGCTACATCGTGCGCGCGGCTCTTGAAGCCATAGCCTATCAGGTCGCCGACCTGCTCACCGCCATGGAGAAGGACGGAAACGTTCCCGGAATTATCAAGGCGGACGGCGGCGCGAGCTCAAATGACTTCCTCATGCGCTTTCAGGCCGATATCGCGGCGCGGACAGTACTTCGCCCCGCGAATGTGGAGACCACGGCGCTGGGCGCGTGCTTCCTCGCGGGGCTTGGCTGCGGATATTTCGGCAGTATCGGCGAGATAGACGCTATCCCGTGCGAAACGGCCTCGTTCGAGCCGCACATGGCGGCAGATGAGCGCATGGCTCTGCTCGACGGCTGGCATAATGCCGTAAAGCGCACATTGAGCAATTGATCACGGCCCGATGCTCACACCGGGCATCTTATTCAAAGCCGAAAAACTCCCTGAGCCCCGGCTTCCGCTTAAGCATCTGCGGCGTGAAGCCGTAGTGCGCCGCAGCCGAGAGCCTTACGACATTGCAGAGGAAATCGTCATAGGGCAGGGTGAACCATTCCTCGGGTATCTCGCTGTGCATGGTGCCGCCGTCGTTGTGGCCGCCGCCCCACCACCAAGCCTCGTCGAGCTCCGCCTCGTAGGTGCCGTCGTCCATTTTGTTGAACGCGTACCACGATGCCCATTCGCGCATATCCTTCGGGGTATTGGGGCCTTCACGATGGGGTGCGTCATGCGGCAGCGGCGAATAGTCGGGGTCGCCCTCGTCAGCCCCGCGCCTGTACACCGAATAGCGTTCGTCTGTTTGTCGGGGCCTGCGCTCCAGCGATAAGGGGCCGTCCCTGTATATGACGCGCTTTCTTCCCGGGACGCGTTTGCTGTCATTTATCAGCACGGCAAGCGCCTTTATGGAGCGTATATGTTCCTTTTTCTTGTCGAGTCCCAGCGCCGCGAGCTCTTCGCCGATATCCCACGGACTTCCCCATGACGTGCAGAATGAGACTGTATCATCGTCGAAAACACAGTAGTTTCCGATGACTTTATCGTTGTATCTTACTGTGTAAGAATCCTTGATTATGTTCATTTCAGACCTCCGTATCTGTCAGCAGTTGCCCGTATAGACATATCTGAGTTTCTCCCGCGCGGTACCGGCGAGCCTGTATATCAGCTCCACACCGGTCGCCGCGCGGTCTGTCATATTGAACCGCGGAAAGAACCGCGAGATATGCAGCGGGATATCCGCACCGTTGTCCAGACCCGCTATCCAGCCGCTTATCTGCCGCATCTCGTCCTCCGAGTCGTTCTCGCCGGGTATGATGAGAGTAGTCACCTCAACGTGGCAGTCACGCGCGGCGCGTTCGATGAACCGCATGGTCTGTTCGCGGCTGCCTTTCAGGACACCGGAATAGAAGCTGTCCGTGAAGCCCTTTAAGTCAACGTTCATCGCGTCGATGTACGGCAGGAGCTCCTCAAGCACGGAAAGCTCCGCGGTGCCGTTGGTGACCATTACATTGTACATCCCGCGTTCACGGACGAGCCTTGCGGTGTCGCGGACGAACTCCCAGCCGATAAGCGGCTCATTGTAGGTGAACGCAACTCCGATATTGCCTTCGTCCCTGTATCTTCCGGCGGCATCGGCGAGCTCCGCGGGTGTGATATGCTGTGCGGACGCGGCGGCTCGTTTCGCCTCCTCCGACCATGATATGCCGTAGTTCTGGCAGAAAGGGCATCTCAGATTGCAGCCGTAGCTTCCCACAGAAAGTATCATACTCCCCGGGTGAAAACGCCGCAGGGGCTTTTTTTCTATCGGGTCGAGAGCCGCCGAGGTGACAAGCCCGTAATTCGCGGCAGTCACTTTTCCGTTTTTGCAGGTGCGCGCTCCGCAGAAGCCGAGTTTACCCTCACCGATCTCACAATGCCTGAAACATACCTCACATCTTGCCATTATGCCACCTCAATAATGCCGCACGACCTCGAAGCGCTGGAGCTCCACTTTTTCGCCGGGTCGTATGCCGGCCTTGCGCTTCGCTATATCTATCTGATCCTCCACCGTGTCAACGCCGTCAAGGTCGGGCAGCAGGAGCCCGCGCTTATATCCGCTGGTGACTATGACGCCGTAGCGCCTGACATCGAGCATATCGGGGGAGGGGATAGCTTCCGGCTCCCCGAGCACGTCCACGTTGACTTCGAGCAGCGGGAGCTCGTCGGCGGTAATCGGGTCAAAGCGCGGATCCTGCGTCGAAGCGCTTATCGCGTTCTGTATTATCTCCTCTGCGACGCTTCCGGTAGTGGGAGCGATAGTGCCGATGCAGCCGCGGAGCTGTCCCTGCTTGTGTATTGAAACGAAGGCTCCCGCACGCCTGTAAAGCATTTCGTCCGGCAGTCCGTCCGGTACGGGTATTTTCTCGCCGCTGAGAATATAGCTTTCGAGCGAGTTTACCGCAAGCCTCACATAAGCGTCGGAGCGCCCGCGCTTTTCGGCGAGCTCTTTATCCCTCTTAGCGGTATATGTGTCGAGGAAATGCCTGCTGTTATCGGTTCCGTTGGGCTCAAAAGCGCATATACCGTAGCCGACGCCTGTGATATCCTCATGGCAGAGCTGTTCGGCGCGGACTGCGATACCGTCGAGAGCTCCTGCCATTATCACAAAGGAGCGGTGACCGCACTCGGCGGCCTTGTCGAGAAG
>CAMVBT010000266.1 GCA_947165805.1 uncultured Clostridia bacterium | reverse complement strand
CAATACCGTTGTTTTCAACCCGTATAAACCCTCGCTCGATATTTTCATGAATTACCGCGACCACCGCAAATTCGCCATTATCGACGGAAAAGTTGCGTTCACCGGCGGCATCAACATCGCGGACGAATATATCAACCGCAAGGAACGCTTCGGCTTCTGGGAGGATTCCTGCGTTATGCTGGACGGGGACGCGGTGCAGAAGGTCGTTGTCCTTTATCTCGAGATGTGGCATTTCGTGACCGGCGAGAAGCAGGATTACAACAAATATCTTGTTAAATATCAGACCAGAAACGACGGCTTCGTTATCCCGTTCTCCGATGAGCCGCTTATCAGGGGGCTTATCCATGAAAACGCCTATATAAATATAATCAACAATGCAAAGCATTATGTCTATATATGCACACCGTATCTCATTCTCGACGAGATGATGGAGCAGTGTCTCATCAGAGCTTCAAAGAGCGGCATAAATGTGAAGATAATCACACCGCACACACCGGACAAGAAGATCATCTTTGAGATGACGCAGGCGAACTATGAGCGGCTTATCGAAGCCGGTGTCGAAATATACGAGTTCCTGCCGGGATTTATCCACACCAAAATGATAATAAGCGATGATTCTACGGCTATTGTAGGTACCTGCAACTTCGATTACAGAAGCTTTTATCTGCATTTCGAGAACGGTGTCTGGATGTTCAGGTCAAAGGCAGTTATGCAGGCAAAGGATTCGTTCCAGAACTCACTTTCGCAGTCTGAAAAGGTATCGCTCGAAAGATGCCGCGACATAAGATTCAGCAAGCGTGTGCTGCGGTCGCTGCTGAAAATTCTCTCACCGCTGCTTTAAGGAGGCCGCGTAATGACAAAGAAACAGCGCGCCGCAAAAGTAATAGAACTGCTGAAGGCGGAATACCCCGATGTAAAGTGCGCTCTTGTATATGAAAAGCCGCATGAGCTTCTGATCGCGACAAGACTGTCCGCTCAGTGTACCGACAAGCGCGTGAATATGGTCACACCGGCTTTGTTTGAGCGTTTCCCGACTGTTGAGGCATTCGCGGAAGCCGAAGTCTCAGAGATCGAAGAATACATAAAAAGCTGCGGGCTCTTCCACACGAAAGCTAACGATATCTCGCTGATGTGCAGAGAGCTCCGCGACAGATTCGGCTGCAAAGTGCCGGACACAATAGAAGAACTCACTTCCCTGCCCGGTGTCGGCAGAAAGACAGCGAACCTTATCGTCGGCGATCTGTACGGGAAACCCGCTATCGTGTGCGACACCCATGTTATCAGGCTGACCAATCTTCTCGGGCTTACCGACTCGAAAGACGCGGTAAAGGTAGAAAAAGAGCTTTCCGCTCTGATACCGCCGGAGGAAGGCATAATGCTGAGCCACAGGCTCGTTTGGCACGGCAGACTTGTCTGCATAGCGCGCAGGCCGCAATGTGACAGATGCTGCCTGAAAGATGTATGCAAAAATGTGAAAGACAAATGAAATTTTCACAGGCTATTGAAAAACACATATTTTTGTGATATACTTTGGCAGTACCGCACTTTACACCATTTACGGGATATAGTGCTGTAATACAGAATTCATATAAGGAGGTTTTTGTATGAAGTATGACATCAAAGAGGTGTCCTCAAGGCTGAGAGCTACAAGAGAGTCTCTCGAGATCTCGACAAAGGAAATGGCGGCAGCCGCACGAATTACGGAGGAAGAATACATCGCTTATGAAAACGGCGAAAAAGATCTTTCCCTGTCTGTTCTTGACAAATGCGCGGAAGCTATGGGCATCGAGATGATCGAGCTCCTTACAGGCTCCTCCCCGACTCTTGCCACTTATTCTCTCGTCCGCAAGGGCGAAGGCCTGCCGATCGAAAGACGCATCGGCTTTACCTATCAGCACATGGCTTATCTTTTCAAGAACAAGAAGATCGAGCCCATTATGGTACACGCTCCGTTTGAGCCGGATCAGAAGAAGCCTATCCATATGTCTGTTCATGAGGGACAGGAAATGAACCTCATCATCAAGGGAAAGCTCAAATTCGTTATCAACAACAATACAGAGATACTTAATGAGGGTGACTGCGTCTATTTCGACAGCTCCAACCCGCACGGAATGATCGCTATCGACGGCGACTGCGATTTTCTCGCAATTCTCATATAACGCTTCGGTACCGATCAAAGAAAGGAATAAAAGACAACTATGGAACAGGTAAAAGACTACTATAAAAAATTCGTGACCGAAGGGTATGACGAAAACGGCATACTCAACAAATTCGAGATACACTGCCCCGACAACTACAATTTCGGCTACGATATAATCGACAAGTTCGGTGAGCTTGATCCCGACAGAACGGCTCTTCTCCATGTCGATCTCCAGGAGAATGTGACGAAATTCTCGTATAAGCAGCTCTCCGAGCTCTCGACGCAGGCGGCAAACCTTTTCGCTGCGCAGGGCATCAAGAAGGGTGACAAGGTTATGCTTGTCCTCAAACGCAACTATCAGTTCTGGTACGCGATAATCGGTCTCATCAAGCTCGGCGCTGTCGTTATTCCCGCTACCCATCTTCTCACCACACATGATTTCACATACCGCTTCAAGAGCGCCGACGTAAAGGGCGTTGTCGCGACAGGCTACAATCCCGATATCGAGACATACATCGACGAAGCCGAAAAAGAACTCGGCGTCACACTCAAAAAGTTCATAGCGAACGGCAGCAAGGAAGGCTGGATAAACTTTGACGAGGAAATAAAGAAGCAGCCCGTCACAATGGAGCGTGTGCCTACGAAATGCACGGACATGATGCTGATATACTTCTCGTCCGGCACATCGGGATATCCAAAAATGGCAGCCCATTGCCACAAGTACGCGCTCTGGCACATACAGACTGCGCTCTGGCAGCACGTACAGCCCGACGGTCTTCACCTCACCATATCCGATACCGGCTGGGGCAAGGCTGCGTGGGGCAAGCTCTACGGTCAGATGTCCCTCGGCGCCTGCGTATTCGTGTACGACTTCGACAGATTCGTACCGGCGGATGTTCTTCGCATAATCCAGAACTTCAAAATAACCTCTCTGTGCGCGCCGCCCACAATGTACCGCTTTTTCATAAAGGAAGGTCTTAAGGACTATGACCTTTCAAATCTCAAATACAGCTGCATTGCCGGAGAAGCTCTCAATCCGGAGGTATTCAACCGCTGGAAGGAATACACGGGTCTCAAGCTCATGGAGGCGTTCGGGCAGACCGAAACGACCGCGGTCCTCGCAAATCTCCCCGGAATGACTCCGAAGCCCGGTTCTATGGGCAAGCCCACTCCCTTGTACAATGTCGATCTTGTTGACGAGAATGGGAATACCGTACCGAACGGTGAGACCGGCGAGATCTGCATACGCGGCGAAAAAGGCACGGAGGGTCTGTTCCTCTGCTACTACAAGGACGACGAAAAGACAGATGCCGCATGGCATGACGGTCTGTATCATACCGGAGACACCGCGTGGCGCGACGAGGACGGCTACTACTGGTATGTCGGCAGAAACGACGATATCATCAAGTCCAGCGGCTACCGCATAGGGCCGTTCGAGATAGAGAGCGTACTTATACAGCACCCCTCGGTGCTTGAATGTGCGGTCACCGGAGCCCCCGACCCGAACGGTGTTCGCGGCATACTTGTCAAGGCTACTATCGTACTCGCAAAGGGCTACACGGCAAGCGACGAGCTTGCGAAGGAGCTCCAGACCTATGTGAAGAAGAACACCGCGCCGTACAAGTACCCGAGACTTATCGAATTTGTGGACGAACTCCCCAAGACGATAAGCGGAAAAATAAAGCACAACACAATAAGAGAAAACGACAGCAAAAAATAAGCAGTGAAACACTAAGCTCAAAAAGGAGGAATCTATTATGTTCAGATTTGCAA
>CAMVBT010000265.1 GCA_947165805.1 uncultured Clostridia bacterium | reverse complement strand
CTCATCGTGGGAATAGTAATTTATATGTCAAAGAAAAAGAAGCATTAAAAGACGGACGCCGCTCGGAAGAGAAGGTCTCCGCAGGAAAGGCGGTCATTTATGGCTATCGAAAATGTTATCGCGGCACTCAATCCCGCAACAGGCACCCAGCGTCCGATATGGCTCTTCGTGATCTCGGGCCTAGTGCTTGTAGGCTGCATCGTCGGCGCGATAGTGTCAAAGCAGATGAAAAACAAAAACTCAAAGAAAAACGGCAGAAGAAGAAAATGACAGATAAGCGCCTGTTGTTACAGGCGCTTTTATTCTATGATACGGTGAAATGTTATGAAGAAGCTGTTGAAGTATCTGACAAAGGGATACATGAAGGAAACGGTGCTCAGCCCGCTGTTCAAGTGCATAGAGGCGGTGCTGGAGCTGTTCGTGCCTCTTGTGGTCGCAAATATGATAGACGACGGCATAGGCTGCGGAGATGAGGGAGCTGTTGTGCGTTCCTGCATACTGCTCGTATGCCTCGGCCTTGCGGGACTTGCATTCTCGATAACGGCGCAGTATTTCGCGGCAAAGGCCGCAACGGGCTTCGCAAAGACCGTCGGCAACGCGCTTTTCTCGCACATACAGAGCCTTTCGTACACCGACCTCGACGAGATAGGCTCCTCGACGCTGATGACCCGCATGACGAGCGATCTGACGCAGGTGCAGACAGGCGTCAATATGACGCTCCGACTGCTGCTGCGCTCGCCGTTCATCGTATTCGGAGCCATGATAATGGCGTTCACTATCGACGTGCCGTCAGCGCTGATATTCGTGCTCACCATACCGGTGCTGTCCGTGGTAGTGTTCGGGATCATGCTGGCGGGAATGAAGCTCTACGGCAAGGTGCGCACCGGGCTTGACAAGCTGCTCCGCCGCACCCGCGAGAACCTGAACGGCGCCCGCGTGATACGCGCGTTCTGCATGGAGGAGCGCGAGATACCGGCGTTCCGCGCCGACAACGACACCCTTACGCATGACCAGCTCGTGTCGGGACGCGTTTCCGCGCTGATGAACCCGCTGACCTTCGTGCTCATCAACCTCGCGATAGTCATTCTTATACATCAGGGAGCCCTGCGCGTCGAAGAGGGCATACTCACACAGGGCGCGGTGATAGCGCTCTATAACTATATGTCCCAGATACTTGTAGAGCTTATAAAGCTCGCGGGTCTCATCATCACGATAACCAAGGCCGCGGCCTGCGGTAAGCGCATACAGGCCGTGCTCGACGGCGGCGAGGGAATGAAGGAAGGCACCCGCACCGACGGCGAACCCGGCGCGGGATATGCCGTTGAGTTCCGTCACGCGGACTTGAAATACAAGAACGCCTCGGAAAATTCGCTGACGGACATCGACTTTACCGCGAAGCGCGGCGAGGTCATAGGCGTGATAGGCGGCACGGGCTCCGGCAAGACCTCTCTTGTGGACCTGATACCGCGCTTCTATGACGTGACCGGCGGAGCCGTGCTCGTTGACGGCGTTGACGTGCGCGAGTACACTACCGAGGCTCTGCGCTCGAAGATAGGCATAGTTCCGCAGAGGGCTGTGCTGTTCAGCGGAACGGTGCGCGACAATATGAAGTGGCGCGACGCGAACGCCTCGGACGATGAAATAATGCGGGCTCTCGACATCGCGCAGGCGCGGGAGGTCATCGAAAAGAAGGACGGCGGCCTTGACGCGCAGGTCGGACAGGGCGGAAAGAACTTCTCGGGCGGTCAGCGGCAGCGCCTCACCATAGCGCGCGCGCTTGTCGGTTCGCCGGAGATAGTCATACTCGACGACAGCGCCTCGGCGCTCGACTTCGCAACGGACGCGGCACTGCGCAAGGCTCTGCGCACTCTCAAAAACACCACCGTATTCATAGTGTCCCAGAGAACGAGCTCGATAATGCACGCGGATAAGATAATCGTACTTGACGACGGACACCCTGCGGGCATCGGCACACACGCCGAACTCCTCGAAAGCTGCGAAGTTTACCGCGAGATCTACGACTCGCAGTTCAGGAAGGAGGGCAAGGCCGTATGAAGGACAAAGGAACTCTCCGCAAGGTGCTGCGGTATATAAAGAGATATATGCCTCTGATCGTGCTTTCCACTCTGCTTGCGGCTGTTACGGTCGCGGGAGCGCTTTCGATACCGATAATCATAGGCAACGCCATCGACTTTCTCGTTCAGCCCAACGGTAACCCGGGGCTCAGGTGGAACGAGATCATCGGCTGCCTGCTGACCGCGGGCATCATAGCCGGTGCGACGGCTCTGTTACAGTGGCTCATGAACGTGATAAACAACCGCATAGCGTTCAACGTGGTGCGCGACATACGAAACGACGCGTTCGAGCATATCGAAAAGCTGCCGTTCTCATATCTCGACACGGTCAGCACCGGCGATATCGTGAGCCGTGTCATCTCCGACGCCGACCAGTTCGCGGACGGTCTGCTGCTCGGATTTTCGCAGCTTTTCACAGGCGTGGTGACGATACTCGGAACACTCGTTTTCATGCTGACCCTTGACCCGCTTATAACGCTGGTCGTTGTACTGCTCACGCCTGTCTCGCTGTTTGCGGCGAAGCGCATAGCGAACGGCACATACAGTATGTTCAGGAAGCGTTCGGAGACTCTCGGCGAGCAGACCGCGTTCATCGACGAGATAATAGGCAATCAGAAGGCCGTAAAGGCGTTCTGCCGCGAGGATGAGTCCATTGAGAAGTTCGGTGAGATAAACGAGCGGCTTGAAAGGTATTCGCTCAAGGCGACATTCTGGTCGTCGCTGACGAACCCGGTGACGCGCTTTGTGAACGCGCTCGTTTACGCCGCGGTAGGGGTATTCGGAGCGATATCCGCCATAAACGGCGGTATAACAGTCGGAGCGCTGTCGTGCTTTTTAAGCTACGCGAACCAGTACACCAAGCCGTTCAACGAGATATCCGGCGTTGTGACCGAGCTCCAGAACGCGCTTGCCTGCGCGGGAAGGCTGTTCTCGCTCATCGAAGCCGAACCTCAGCCCCCCGAGCCGGAGAACGCCGTCACTCTCACGGACGTCCGCGGAAGTATGACAGCCCGTGATGTGAGCTTCTCATACACTCCCGACAGGAAGCTTATCGAGCATCTGGAGCTCGATATAGAACCCGGGCGCAAGATAGCCATAGTAGGTCCCACGGGCTGCGGAAAAACGACGTTCATAAATCTGCTGATGCGCTTTTATGATGTGACCGGCGGCTCTGTAAGCATCGACGGCCATGATATACGCGAAGTGACCCGCAAGAGCCTGCGCAGCTCATTCGGAATGGTGCTGCAGGATACGATACTGATTTCCGGCACCATACGCGATAACATAAGGATGGGCAAGCCCGACGCAACGGACGAGGAGATCATCGCCGCCGCAAAGGCAGCCCACGCTCACAGCTTCATCAAGCGTCTGCCCGACAGATACGATACGGTAATAGGCGAGGACGGCGGAAGCCTCTCACAGGGACAGAAACAGCTTCTCTGCATATCGAGGATAATGCTCTGCCTTCCGCCCATGCTCATACTCGATGAGGCGACATCGTCCATAGATACGCGCACAGAACTGAAGATACAGGACGCGTTCACAAAGCTGATGAAAGGCCGAACGAGCTTCATCGTGGCACACCGCCTGTCCACCATACGCGATGCCGACCTGATACTCGTAATGAATAACGGCAGCATCATCGAACAGGGCAGACACGAAGAACTCCTCGCCAAAGGCGGCTTCTACGCAGGTCTCTATAACAGCCAGTTTGCCGAGTAGGCGGCGAGCCGCCGCGCTCGAGTAGTCGCTTCGCTCGAGTATTGTCGCTTACGCTCGAGTATTGTCGCTTACGCTCGAGACTGGGGGAAACTTTTTTGAAAAAAAGTTTCCCCCAG
>CAMVBT010000264.1 GCA_947165805.1 uncultured Clostridia bacterium | reverse complement strand
ACTGGGGAGCTCTGATCGACCCCTGTCTTGCGTGACCTGTACCCTTCTGTCTCCAGGGCTTTTTGCCGCCGCCGCTTACCTCTGTTCTGGTGAGGGTGGACTGAGTACCCTGACGCTGATTAGCGAGGTAATTAACGACTGCCGCGTGCATTACCGTTTCATTCGGCTCTATGCCGAATACCGCATCATTAAGCTCGAGGTCGGAAACAGGCTGACCGTTCATATTATAAACTTTTACGTTTGCCATATCGATCCTCCTCCTTACGCCTTAACCGCATCAGTAATGCAAAGTACTCCGCCCTTGGGACCGGGAACAGCACCCTTGATTGCGATAAGATTGTTTTCCGCGTCGACCTTGACGACTACGAGGTTCTGGACTGTGACCGTGTCAACGCCCATGTGTCCGGGCATTCCCTTACCGGGGAATATTCTCGAAGGCGAGGAGCACGCGCCCATGGAACCGGGCTCTCTGTGCACGGGGCCCGCACCGTGAGTCATCTTGAGTCTGCGCTGATTGTGACGCTTTACAGCGCCCTGATAGCCTTTACCTTTGCTTGTACCCTGTACGTCGATAACGTCGCCTGCCGCGAATGTATCGGCCTTCAGGATATCGCCCACGTTGATGCCGGAGATATCGTCAAGTCTGAACTCCTTGAGCGTTCTCTTGAACGGAACGTCGTTCTTCTTGAAATGTCCCTGCATGGGCTTGTTCGTGTGCTTGGGGGATACGTCGCCGAATCCGAGCTGCACGGCCTCATAGCCGTCATTGTCGGTCGTCTTCTTCTGTACCACCACGCACGGGCCTGCTTCAACTACCGTTACGGGAACCACGTTTCCCGCTTCGTCGAAGATCTGGGTCATACCGATCTTCTTTGCGATCAAACCTTTTTTCATGGTTTTTCCTCCTATTGGTTATTGGTCGGGCTTTCCCCGACATGACCAAGTGCAGCGTATCTGCCTTGGTTAGCGGTCGGCTTACCGCCGACATAACTCGAAACTTCATCTTTGGCGGTGTTTTTTCACCGCGGGTGGGGAACCATTTCAGAATTCCATTGAAATTTCTACGCCCGCCGGCAGTTCAAGATTCTTGAGTGCATCAATTGTCTTGTTTGTCGGACGGATAACGTCGATGAGACGCTTGTGAGTTCTGAGCTCGAACTGCTCACGGCTGTCCTTGTACTTGTGTACTGCGCGCAGGATCGTGATTATTTCCTTGTTTGTAGGAAGCGGGATAGGCCCTGCAACTCTGGAGCCTGTTCTCTTTGCTGTTTCAACGATCTTTGCTGCTGCCGCGTCTACGATGCTGTGCTCATAACCCTTGATCTTTACGCGAACTATTTCCTTTGCCGCCACTGTTTTTTTACCCCTTTCATAATATTCTGCATCGGGTGTCATAAGGCATTTTTCCGCTCACACTATATCGTGTGTTCCCCGACCGTCGGGACTCTCCCGAAGCCGTTTCACGGCACAGGGGGTGTCGGCCTCGGGCTGACCCTTCCCCGCATAACGAGCCTTATGTTCCGCGGGAGTCCTGCCCCCGCATACTCCGCCGAAATTCCCGCTTTTCAGCGCAACCTCCGGCATCACCGCTATTACAGTGCAAATAGTATTATACTATATTTTTCCGCCGATTACAAGATTTTTTTGAAATTCCCTATGTAGAATTTTTAAAACAAAACAGGGCTCATTTTATGCATTACGCACAAATAAGCCCGTTCTCGTCATTTTTTACGCCGCCCGAGACCTTGTGACCGAGGCGCGGGGTCATTTTTATTATCCCCGAACCGCCCGTTAAGCAGCCTTACCGCCGCCGCGATCCCCGTGACCAGCCCCATGAGTCCGAAGAACCACAGGACCAGCTCCCATGCCGGGTGCTCATACACCTCGAAAAACGGATACGGCGCTTTCGCGAGGCGCAGGTAATTCAGCGCGTATACCGTCAGCGCGTACACCGCCGTCGCCCCGAACGGCAGCCATATCGCCCTCTTCGCGCGCACGCCTTCCTCAAAGAACACATACGAGACCACCGAGATGACCGGGCAGACGAGGTGGTGCAGGACTCCGTTGACGCTCCCCAGCAGCCTCACCGTCGCGGACTCCCCGCCGAACGGTATGAAGATGCAGGTCACCACGAGGAACGTCATCGTCAGCCCGCAGGCTCCCAGATACCTCGCTCCGCGCACCGCCGCCCTGAGCCTTTCGTTCTCCGTGCTCCGGAACGCTGTGTACATTGCCGAGGAAATGACCGCCGCCACATTTGAAAGCTGCGTGTAATAAAGGAAGAAATCCGCCGTGCTCCTTGCCACGCGGAACACTATCCCGGTGCAGCCGAAAACGAACGCCGCGATATTCAGAATGAGCGCGATATTGCTTTTCTTCATTGTGCGGCCTCCGTTATTTCCCCGGAAACCTTTTCCGAAAGTGCCGGAGGCTCGGCGCGCTCGATCGGCTTTCCGGGATCACGGTAGCCTATGTACGTCGCATAGGCGTACTCTCTGCCGTCCTTATTGTACTTTACAGTCAACGCGCAGCAATATCCGGTATCACCCTCCTCAAAGGTGTATGCCTGCTCGAAGCCCTTAACGCCCGTCATTGTCTCATACGCGGATATCTTCGCGTCGTCGTATGTCAGCTTCACCCACTCGTTCCCGTTGAAGTTCCCGCGTTCCGAGGAGCTTATCGCCGAGATGTGCTCATCGAGCAGCCATGCGCCGTCGGCAAAGTAGTGTCTGTTCGCGCGGGAGTAGTTGTAGAAGTCCTCACTGCCCTTCGCCGCGAACGACCATTTTTCGTCGCCGGTATGCCATGTGTCGAGCTCGGTGCCGTTCTTGACCTCATAGAATTCCTCGCCGGTCTCCGGGTCACGCCCGATGTACATATACTGCATAACGTCCCCGGCAAAACGGTAGTCTATCTCCTGCACCACCGTGCCGCCGATGCTGTCCGTCACCGTGATATGCGCGGCTTCAAGCTCCGTGTGGAGCTTCTTCGCCCGCTCGACGAGCTCCCTGCCCTCATAGTCCGTGACGCCCGCACAGCCGGACAGCATCAGAGCGCAGCATACCATTATAATATATACAGGGATAAGTTTTTTCAGAACCTTCATATATTTCCTCATAAAACATAAGCCGCACCTTTTCGGGCGCGGCTCACTGTCTGCTATTTATCGTAATTATTCTTCAAATCCGCTTTCGATGAGCTTTGTGAGGCCGTCAACAGCAAGCTGTTCATCGGAACCGTCAGCGATGATGCGGATAGGTGTGCCGCCTACGATGCCGAGCGAAAGGATACCGAGCAGGCTCTTCGCGTTGACTCTGCGCTCTTCTTTTTCTACCCAGATAGAAGATTTGTATTCATTTGCCTTCTGAATGAAGAATGTAGCTGGTCTTGCGTGTAAACCTACCTGATTCTTGACCTCAACTTCTCTTACGAACATAAAAAGATCCCTCCATCTTTTAACTTTATTTATATGTGTCTCCTCAATTGCAGTCATCTCAGTAACCGCTTTACAAGAATTAGTATAGCCTCAAAAGGCTTTTTAGTCAACAGATTTTTTTCGATTTTATGCCAAAATCGGCATAATTCTCCGATTTAATCCAATTGTAACGAAAAAAGACATTCGCTGTTGTTAAATTTGTATAAAAACTTTTCAACCGCCTATTCAATATAGCCAACATCTTTCAACAATGAGTCTATAACAGGTCGGGGCGTTTCTTTTTTGTAACTGCTTCGGACTGTTCTTCCTGCCACTTTTTGATATTGGCGTGATGTCCGGAGATAAGTACCTCTGGGACGCGTCTGCCGCGCCATTCCTCCGGACGGGTGTACTGCGGATATTCGAGCAGCCCGTTATAGTGGCTCTCGTTGGAATAAGCGTCCTCGTTGGGCAGAACGCCCTCCTGCAGGCGGCACACCGCGTCGGTCAGGATAAGCGCGG